>JBAWXO010000007.1:0-15733 GCA_037144035.1 Kiritimatiellales bacterium | reverse complement strand
AGTACTGCCTCGAGATTGGAGGCGCCTTCTTTTTTATCGGTTTTTGCAGCCATGCGGGAGAGCCTACACTCCAACCGAAAATGTTCAAGCGCAGAAGAGGCCTAGCTTTTGAAGATGGCGAGGTCGCGCCTTAAGGAATCAGCCGACGGCGGCGAATTCGGCATGGGCGCAGAAATCGGCAGCAGCACCGACAAACTTCACGCCCGCAGCCCTATGGGACTCGAAGAACTCACTACTTATAAATACGTCATCTCCGGCTCCGGACAGATCCGGAAATAAACGCCGAAGCTTTTGATCTTTGGAGCCAGTTATTCCAACCGCATCAAAACGGTTTCGTCAGAGTCAACGTGAGCAGCTGCCCTTCGGGCCGTTCGACGGCGGCGAATTCGTAGGTGTAGCGAACAGATGTAAACATGCCGATCTTTGGCCAGAACGCTGAAATTTCAGGACCGATGCCGACCTTGCGATCCAGTTTTTCGGTGGCATTCGGGCCGGAATCCTTAGTGGTCTGTTGCTGGTAATAGCCGATAAAGCCTACATCCAGACCGGGGCGCAGGCTTTTGCTAAGGCCCCATTCCGTGGTGAAAACCTGACCGGGATCCGTGTACGTTCTTTCCTGTTCATGACAGAACTCGTAGCGGTTGAGCAGTGACATCGCCCAGGTCTTTTCTTTATCCGGATACCAGGCGCCGCCCAGCGTCAGCATGTGCGACCAGAAACCCTTTGAGACCAGATCAGGACGGAAAGACTCATAGTCGCCGGTCGGCACCCAGACCGCATAACCCGCCGCGAGATCGAACTGTTTGAACTGCCACGAGAGCAGTAACGGTTCGAGCTGAATGTCACCCACGCCCGAATAATGATCGCTGGCACCCTTCGCAGTCCAGTCCATGTAAACAAAAGGAACGATCGCATCCATTCCGTAATGCGCGCCGAAGATTTCCTTATCCGTCATCCAGATCAACCGGGCGGCGTTAATGTAGGCCGTGATATCAAAGTCCTCCGGACCGTCCCTGAACGTGTCCGCAGAATAGTACATATTGTAGTCACGGAAATAAAAGCCGGGCGGCGGCAGCGACGCGCCTTTGATTCCTTCGGCACCCGCAGGATAATGCCCGGCCACGATGGCTTGCGCCTGAGCTGACACCGCGCCAGCGAGCACGCCGCACACAAACACTAAACAGATTTTGGCAGAGATGGATTTCATGATGATCCTTTGATTGAGGTTAAACATCCTGCATTTTGCCGTGCATATAACTTTCATAGGAACTGAGATCGAGCAGGCCGTGGCCGGAGAGGTTGAAGAGCAGTACGCGCTTCTTGCCTTCCTCGCGCGCCTTAATCGCCTCGTCCACCACCGCCGCGATGGCATGGGATGACTCCGGCGCAGGCACAATGCCTTCCTTGCGTGCAAAGAGCACTGCGGCTTCGAACACCTTGGTCTGATGATAGGCCTTTGCTTCCATAAGGCCGAGCTGGAGCGCGTGGCTGACCATCGGCGACATGCCGTGATAGCGCAATCCGCCCGAGTGGATGCTCGGCGGCATAAACTTGTGCCCCAAGGTGTACATCATCATCAGCGGCGTGGTTTCCGCCGTGTCGCCAAAATCATAGCGCAATTCGCCTTCCGTCAATGTCGGGCACGCCGACGGCTCGACGCCGACAATCCGGTATTTTTTCCCGTCACGGATTTTCCCCCGGATAAAGGGAAACGCGAGTCCGGCAAAATTACTGCCACCGCCGCAACAGCCGAAGATCACGTCCGGTTCTTCGCCGGCCAGCTCCATCTGTTTGATGGTTTCTTCGCCGATGACGGTCTGGTGATGGCAGACATGGTTAAGCACGCTGCCAAGCGAATACTTTGTGCCCGGGTGGTTAACTGTGTCCTCGATGGCTTCGCTGATGGCGATACCGAGGCTTCCGGAGCAGTTCGGATCTTCGGCGAGCAGTTTGCGGCCATATTCAGTCAAGTGGCTCGGACTCGCGTGGACGGTTCCGCCCCAAGTGTGCATGAGCATCCGGCGATACGGCTTCTGGTCGTAGCTGACCCTGACCATGTAAACGTTGCATTCCAGCCCAATCAGACTGCACGCGAACGCCAGCGAAGCGCCCCACTGGCCGGCCCCGGTTTCCGTCGCGAGCCGTTTGGTGCCGGCGAGTTTGTTGAAATAGGCCTGCGGCACGGAGGTGTTGACCTTGTGACTGCCGGCGGGGCTGGCACCTTCGTATTTATAATAAATGTGCGCGGGTGTGTTCAGCGCCCTTTCCAGTCGAACGGCACGCAACAACGGTGTGGGCCGCCAGAGTGAATAAATTTCGCGCACGGGTTCGGGGATCTCGATGTATTTCTCTGTGCTGATCTCCTGCTCGATGAGGTTGCGAGGAAAGATGGCTTCCAGCGCTTCCGGCGGCATAGGTTGTTTGGTGCCGGGATGCAACGGCGGCGGCAACGGCACGGGAAAGTCTGCGTTGAGATTATACCAAGTAGTCGGAATATCCTTCTGCGTCAAAGCGAAGCTGGTTTTAAGATTCATAAGGTATGATGCCCTTTATCCGTTGATCAGAAATCGCTCTTCGTGCGGCGCGGATACACACCCGTTGAAACCCGCAGGAATACGCGTTTTCGTGAGCGAAAGGTGCCAAACCGAAATGCGCGTGTCAATCGCGGCGGCAGAGCAGGAAAACAGACATACGGCTTCCAGCCCTTGGAAATGAGTGTCCATTCGCGTCCGTTCATGGTTAACATGTTTCCTATGTTTGAAAAAGTTGCAGAAAAACCGGAAGCGCGGCTGGATGCCTGGCTGGCGGAAGCCGTGCCGGAACATTCACGGTCGCGCTGGCAGTCGCTGATTAAAGAAGGCCGGGTGACCGTCAACGGCGCACCGTGCAAGGCAAACCAGAAAATACGCGCCGGTGACCGGGCGGAGTGGTCGGTTCCGGAAGCAACCCCCGCCGAGCCGCAGGCGGAAGATATTTCGCTAAACGTTCTTTATGAAGACCGCAACATGATCGTCATCAACAAGCCCGCCGGGCTGGTGGTGCATCCGGCGGTCGGCAACGAAACCGGCACGCTGGTGAACGCCCTGCTCCACCACTGCAACGATCTGACCGGCATCGGCGGCGAAAAGCGCCCCGGCATTGTCCACCGGCTCGATAAAGATACGAGCGGCGTGATGGTGGTCGCCAAGAACGAAAAGGCGATGAATGAGCTGACGCGGCAGTTTAAGGAGCGCGAGACGGCCAAGGAATATCTGACGATCGTCTGGGGCGTGCCGTATGGCAAGCGCGGCACGGTTGAGACGACCATCGGACGGAATCCGCAGTGCCGCAAAAAAATGGCGGCCAACGTCCGGAACGGGCGCGAGGCGGTTTCCCATTTTGAAGTGATGGAGGCGCTCGGCGAAGCGGCGCTGGTGCAGGTGAAGATTGAGACCGGCCGGACGCACCAGATCCGCGTCCACATGGCGCACATCAAGAATCCGGTCATCGGCGATACGGTCTATGGCCGGGCGCGAGCCTCATCCATCAAAGCAAACCGCCAAATGCTGCACGCTGCAAAACTTTCGCTGAACCATCCAATCTCTGGAAAACGGATGACGTTTGAAGCGCCGCTGCCGGAAGACATGGAAACGCTACTCAAGCAGTTGCGGTCCATTCATCGCCCCGTCTAACGCCTTGACGGGTAAGGCTAAAGAAACGAAGATGCCCGCGTTTATGCTGAAACAACTGACAGACCGGTTGAACTATCTGATCGGGCCGCTGGCTCTTCTTGGATTTTTTCTGCTGATGTTCGAGCAGACCGAGCTGATGCGCTCCTATCCGGTACTGGTGCAGCAGATCAACCTCTCCATCCTCGGACTGTTCGCACTGAGCGTAATCATGAACTGGTCCGCAAGTCATGAAGGCTGGCACTATCTGAAGCGGAACTGGTTTGACCTGATCATTTTCGTACCACTGATTCCGTTCGTTTTCAATCCGGCCGGCCAGACCGTCTCCGTCATCGCGAGTCAGACCGCTATTCTGGCATTGCTGCTGGCACGAATGCGGCGCGTTCACAAATTCATTACGCTGTTAAGCTTCAAGCCAGCCCAACTGATGCTGATCAGCTTTGCCGGCATCATCGGATTCGGCACGGCGCTACTGATGCATCCTCTCGCAACCGTTGCTGAAAAACACACCGATCTGATCGGTGCTCTTTTCACAGCCACGTCCGCCACTTGCGTGACGGGATTGACCGTTTATGACACCGCCACGCAATTCACCTTCTTCGGCCAGGCGGTGATTCTTACGCTGATTCAGGTGGGCGGGCTGGGAATTATAACTTTTTCCATGTCGCTCGCGCTGTTGATGCGCCGGGGCGTTTCGATGAAAAGTCAGGTCGTTATGCAGGACGTGCTCGATCAAGACGCACTGGTTGATATGCGCCGGCTGGTACAATTCATTGTCATTACAACCTTTCTGCTGGAAGCCGCCGGAGCCGCGGTGCTCTTCTTCAGCTTCAGGCCGGTGTGCAACAGTAGCGGACAGGCGGTTTGGGTGGCCGTATTCCATTCCATTTCAGCATTCTGCAATGCGGGCTTTTCCACCTTCAGCGACAACCTGGTCGGCTTTAAGTTCGACCTGACGGTCAATGCGGTGATCGGCGGGCTGATTGTTTTGGGCGGTATCGGCTTCGTGGTAATCGGCGATTTCTATCAGGCGCTAAAAAAGAAACTCCAACGCCAGCACGGGCCAAAACACAAATTCCGCATCCAAAGCCGCCTCGCGCTCAACTGGACCGGCGGGCTAATTCTCTTTGGGACCCTCCTGATCTTCTGGCTTGAACATAACCGCATGATGGCGAACATGAGAATCGATCAGGCGCTGCTGGTTTCGCTCTTTCAATCCATTACAACCCGCACCGCGGGCTACAACACCTGCGATATCGGCGCACTCCAGCCCGCAACACTCTTTCTAATGATCATTCTGATGTTCATCGGCGCCTGCCCCGGCGGTACCGGCGGCGGGATTAAAACCACAACGCCTGCGGTGCTCTGGGCAGTGATCCGCGCGGGCTTCAAACACCGTGAAGAAGCTGAACTCTACCGGCGCACCATCCCGGTCGAAGTGATCCAAAAAGCGATTATGGTTCTCTGTTCTTCGCTACTACTGGTCTGCGGCGCGGCCATGCTGCTGGCGGTCTTTGAGCAAAAGGATTTTCTGGATGTGACATTTGAAGTGGTCAGCGCATTTGGAACGGTCGGTCTTTCAACAGGGCTAACGCCGGAACTCAGTGACCCGGGCCGGATTCTCATCTCGCTGCTGATGTTCATCGGACGCCTCGGCCCACTCACCACTGGGTTCGCCTTCATACTGCGCAACGTCTCCCCGGCAAAATACAGCTATGCGGAAGAGCGCATTATGATAGGGTAGGAAAGATTGGAATAGTGGAGCAAAGGAATAATGGAGCAATGGAAAAAGAAAATATTCATCACTCCAGTTCTCCAATACTCCATGGAGGTTTGATATGAGAAACATTGCAGTAATCGGACTGGGCGGCTTCGGAAGCTCCGTCGCGCGGGAATTAACAGAAAAAGGCGTCGAAGTACTGGCCATCGACCGGGATCGCGAGCCGGTTGAGGCCATCAAAGATGCTGTTGCCCACGCCGCGACGCTGGATTCAACCGACGAAAACGCGTTGCGGGCCGTCGGCATCAAAAACGTTGACGTCGCCGTCGTCTGCATCGGTGAAGACATTGAAGCCAACCTGCTTACCACCATTCTGCTCAAAAAAATCGGTGTGCACCGCATCTGGACGCGCGCGCTCAGCCCGCTCCAGCAGGAAATTCTAAAAATGCTTGAGGTCGACAACATCATCAACCTCGAAAAAGAAATGGGCGGATTCGTCGCCACCAGCCTCGCCTCAGCCAACATCACGCGCCACATCCCGCTGGCCAAAGACCACAGCATCATCGAAGTGCGGGTGCCTGTTGAATTTATAGGAAAAACCTTGCGCTCACTCGATCCGCGCAACAGTTTCGGCGTCAATATCGTCGCCATCAAAAAAATGGTGCCTGCCATCAACGAACAGGGCGAACGCATTCTGGAGGAATCCATCGAAGACGTACCGAAGCCCGACGACATCCTCGAAGAAAACGACCGCCTGCTGATTGTCGGCAGCAACAAAAACGTCGAATGCTTTGCCAACCAGTAAACTTTTACGATGCAAAACCTGTTACAGATTCTCTGGTTCCTGATGCCGCTGTGCGGTCTGATCGTCGGCTTGATTGCCTGGTCGTCGGCCGGAACGCCGGCCCGGACAGCTTTCGCCGCATTCTTTGCACTCGGCATGCTCTGCTGGGGCTATCTGACCATTCGGCTCATCGGCTTCCGCGTCCGGCTGTTCAACTTCCTGCGCCAGATACTCTCCGGCGACTATGAAGCGGGGATCCGCACCCGCCGCCGTTTTCCCGACGAAATCTCCCGGCTGGAGGCGCTTTCCAACCGGCTCGCCGAGCGGTTGCAGGCCTATGACCACCTGCGCGCCGAACGTGTTTCCATCCAGTCCCGCGCCTTCGACATGCTGCTCGACCGCTCCGCCGAGCAGCTCGCCGCAGTTGACGTGCAGCAGGAAGTCTTCCTGCTCAATCCGGCCGCGCAGAAAGCGCTGGGCATTGCGCGCAAAAACTTTTCCTTCGAATCCGTACTCAACCCCGATATCAACTGTGAATTCCGCGACCTTTTTAATGATGCGGCTTCCGGCCGGAAAATACGAAACGAAGGCTTCAGCTGGCTCCAGCTCCCCGGCATGAGCGATCCGGTCTACGTCGGCGTCGAATTCACCCCGTTGCGTGACCGCGACGAAGAAGTTCGCTTTGCGCTGCTCTCCATCAAAGTGCCCCAGAAGAAATAAAGGTCATGGTGGAACTCCGGCAGTTTGCAAAAAACCTCAGCGATTTTCTCGAGTACAAAAAAGAGGAAGGCTTCCAAGCCTTGGAAGTTTCGCCGGAAACGCTGGCCGCGCTGAAACCCGCCCCGGCGCCGAAATCTGCGCCCGCGCAAAAACCGGCGGCACGACCTTCCGCACCCCGCTCCGCTCCGTCTGTCGCACAAGCGCCGCAAAGCGGTGTTCGCGTCACTGGAAAAACAATCGAAGAAATCGCAGGGCAGATACGCACCTGCTCCGCCTGCCCGCTCCACGCTTCGCGTAAAAACACAGTCCCCGGCGAAGGCAACCCGAATCGGCCCGACATACTGTTCGTCGGCGAAGGCCCCGGCGCGGATGAAGATGCTCAGGGCCGCCCGTTTGTCGGAGCGGCGGGCCAACTGCTCGACAAAATGATCGAGGCGATGGGCTACAAGCGCGAAGAGGTTTTTATTGCCAACATCGTTAAATGCCGCCCGCCGGGCAACCGCATACCGCTCCCAGAAGAGATGAATGCCTGCGTTCCCTACCTCAAAGCGCAGATCGCGCTCATCAAACCGAAAATTATCGTCGCACTCGGAAAAACTGCCGTTCAAGGACTGCTTCAGGAAGATGTCGCCATCACCAAATTCCGCGGAACGTGGTGCAAATACGAAGGCATCGACCTTATGCCGACCTACCACCCCGCCTTTCTGTTGCGTTCTCCATCCCACAAAGGCGAAGCGTGGGCCGACCTCAAAGCCGTCCTCGCTAAACTCGGCAAAGAGCCGCCGAAAAAAGTCTAAAAATTAGCAATAAGTTTTAGGCACGAGACGTTATAGTCTGCACCCATGTTGTCTTTTAAACTCAATCGTTTTACCGTGGCGGCGGCCCTGCTTTTGCTGTCGGGGTTGCTTTATGCCGATGAGCCGATGAGTTGGCAGGACTGTTTTTCCAGAACAGTAAAGAACAACATTGGTCTCTCTGTTGCGACGCTAAAACTGAAGGAGGCGGAAGCCGCGCTCAAGTCGCAGCAATCAGTCTATTATCCAGAGGTGTCAGCCAGAGCCGGCCGCACCATCGGTGAGAGCAGACCAACAGACGGCAACTGGGATAAAAAAGAAACCCTGTCGGCCTCGCTGAACGCGACCTATACAATCTTTGACGGCTTCGGCAACCGTGCGAGAGTGACACAAACGGAAGCCGAGCTTTACGCCGAAAAAGCCAATTTTGATCAGACGTGCTCGAATGTTGAATATGACCTGCGCAAAGCCTTCTCTGATCAGCTCTACGCACAGGAGCTGCTCGAATTGGTGAAGAGTATTGCGGTGCGCCGCGCCGACAACGTACGGCTGGTTGAAGTGCGCTATGAAGGCGGCCGTGAGAATAAGGGCTCGCTGATGCTTAAACAGGCGCAACTTGCCGATGCACTCTATGGCATCGAAGAGGCGAAACGCGCGCTCGAACTGGCGCGGCGCCGTCTGGCAGGCATGATGAAACAAACGGTGTATCCTGATTTCGCGGTGACCGGCGAACTGCAGACCAATGCGCCGCCGTCGGGCGTATCGCTGGATGAGCAGGCACGGCAAACCCCGTCCTATCGTTCCGCCGAGGCGAATATAAAAGCGGCTGAGCAGGGCTTCATTATTACGCGCAGCGAACGCTTCCCGCAGGTCACTGCGAACGCCAACCTGTCGGGCACCGGCGAACGTGATATTAAAACCGAGAGCTGGCAGACGGGTATCGCCGTTTCGTTGCCGCTCTTCACGGGCTGGCGAATTTCACAGGATATCATCATTGCCGGCCTGAAGCGCGAGCAGTCGCGGCTGAATGCCGAAAATACGATGCTGGATTTACTGAACAATCTGCAGAGCGCGCTCAACACCTACCGCGACCGCTACGGCTCCATGAGTGTTCAGAAAGAGCAACTGGACGCGGCGGATGTCCGCGCAACAGTAGCCCGGGCTCAGTACCAGCAGGGGTTGATCAGTTTTCAGGACTGGGACACGATTGAAAATTCTTTGATTACTGCTCAGCGCAACTGGCTGTTAAGCCGGAAATCGGCTGATCAGGCGGCTGCCGCCTGGCAGAACGCGATGGGATTAAGTTCAATTCATTGAGGATGTTTATGAAAAAAATTATTTTAATTCTCGTCGCACTCGCGCTGGCAGGCGGCGGGTTATGGTTTTACAAAATGCATGAGAAGAAAGCCGCCGCAGCCGCAGAAGCCAAGAAATTCACGCCGGACAAGGTGGAGCTGAAAACACTGCGCCACACCGTCGAAAGCACAGGGCAGATCAGTCCAGCCAACCGTCTGGAAGTCAAATCTCCAATTGCCGGACGGCTCGAAGAGCAGCTGATGAACGAAGGAGATAAGGTTGAGAAAGGCCAGATTGTCGCATGGATCAGCTCCACTGAACGGGCCACCCTGCTCGACACCGCCCGCGCCAAAGGCGAAGACGAATTGAAATACTGGCAGGAGATTTATAAGGCGGCGCCGCTGGTTGCTCCGCTCAGCGGTACTGTTATCGTCCGCTCACTGGAGCCCGGACAGACTGTTTCATCCGCTAATGCGGTTATTGTGGTTGCCGACTACCTGATTGTAGTAGGACAGGTGGATGAAACCGATATCGGTTCTATCTTTCCCGGACAGCGTGTCAACGTAAAGCTTGACGCCTATCCGGACTCCGCCTTCGAGGGAACCGTTAAAAGCCTCGCCTATGATTCAAAGATGGTCAGCAACGTGACCATGTATGAAGTGGATGTAACCCCTGGAAATCTGCCGGACTTCGCCCGCAGCGGCATGACGGCCACACTGACCTTTCTGGTGAAAGAACATGAAAATGTTCCAGCGGTGCCGACCGCTGCGCTTGAATTCCGAAAAGGCAAAGCATTTGTGCGCCTGCCCGCAAAAGCCGGCAAAGAACCGGAGTCACGGCAGGTAAAAACCGGTTTCAGCGAAAATTCCTTTACCGAAATAACCGACGGTCTCGCGGTCGGTGAAGAAGTGCTTATTCCTCAGGTTATCCGTAAAAAAGAAACTGCTAAAAATCCGTTTTCGACGGCCCCGGCCAGTTCGCGCGGTTCGGACTCCGGCGGGTCACGTTCGCAGGGAAGCAGCTCCAGCCGGAGCGGATCCCGCTAGTCGCTATGCTCCGCTTAAGTAACATCGGCAAAAGCTACCAGATGGGCGAGCACACCGTGCACGCTCTGCGTAACGTTTCGCTCACCGTCGAACATGGAGAGTTCATCGCAATCATTGGGACCTCCGGCTCCGGCAAATCCACGCTGATGCATACCATCGGTCTGCTCGACCGGCCCGATAACGGAACCTATGAAATTGACGGCAAAGATGTCACCGGCCTTTCCGATACACAGACAGCTCGTCTGCGTAACCGCACCATCGGTTTTATTTTTCAGCAGTTCAACCTGCTCCAGCGCGGCTCGGCACTGGAAAACGTCAACCTGCCCCTGCTCTATTCCGGAAACACAGCGGCCGGGCATCGCGGCCAGAAAATGCTCGAACGCGTCGGTCTCGGCGACCGGATGCACCACCGCCCCAATGAACTTTCCGGCGGTCAGCAGCAGCGCGTCGCCATTGCCCGCTCACTCGTCAACAACCCCTCCATCATTCTCGCTGACGAACCGACCGGAAACCTCGACTCGAAAAGTTCTAAAGACATCATGGCGCTTTTCCGCGCCCTGCACCGGCAGGGACTAACCGTCATCCTCGTCACACACGATATCGAAGTGGCCGAACACGCCGACCGCATCATCACCATCCGGGACGGCGAAATCCAGGAGGACCGCCGCAATGAAACTCCGGTGATTAACGCGGGCGCGGGAGAGGACGTACTTGAGCTTCTGCGCGAAAGTGCGAAAAAAACAAAATGGCTGGCCATGCTGCGCGAAGGAACCGCCCTCGCCCGGCAAAGTCTGCGCGCACTCTGGAATAATAAGGCCCGCACATTTCTCTCTGCGCTCGGTATTCTGATCGGCGTGGCGGCGGTCATCGCAATGGTTTCGCTCGCGCTGGGAGCCAAAGCCTCCGTCAAAGAACAGCTTTCGCGGCTTGGCTCCAATCTGCTGAGTGTCCGGCCCGCTTCACGAAACAGTCAGGGCGTGCGTCTACAGGCCGGTCAAGTTTCCAGAATGGTGGTCGAAGATGCCTCCGCCGTCGCGCAGGTACCGTCTGTTAGAAGGACATCGGCGAGCATCCGCGGCGGTGTACAGCTCCAGTATGGTGCAAAAAACTGGGCCTGCGACGCCTCCGGAGTTTCACCCAGTTACGCCCCTATGCGCGCCGAAGTCCCGTTGCTGGGCCGCTACATCACGGACGAAGACATCACGCGGCGAGCACAGGTTGTTGTCATCGGCATGACTCCGCTCCGCAACCTGTTCGGTGAAAGCGAAAACCCCATTGGCAAAACCATCCGCGTCAACCGGAGATCCTACGAAATTATCGGCGTACTTCCCGAGCGGGGTGCCAGTGCATTCGGCGATCAGGACGACACCGTCCGGATTCCTCTCACCACCGCCATGTACCGCTTGTTCGGCAAACGCTACATTGACGGAATCGACGCAGAGATCGACAAAATCGAGAACATGGCGCAGGCGCAGGAAGACATTCTGACTCTCATGTCCACACGGCACGATTTAAAATCAAAGGATAACCCCTTCGACATCCGCAACATGGCTGAAATTCAGGAAGCTCTTGGCTCCACTACCAAAATTATGTCCATCCTGCTCGCCAGCATCGCGGGTATTTCGCTGATTGTCGGCGGTATCGGCATCATGAACATCATGCTCGTCTCCGTCACCGAGCGCACCCGAGAAATCGGCCTGCGCAAAGCCATCGGCGCGCGCCGGCAGGATATTATGGCGCAGTTTTTGATTGAGGCACTGGCCATCAGCCTGCTCGGCGGCCTTACCGGCCTCGGATTAGGCATTGGTCTGAGTCTGGGTATGGCGCACGGTGCCGGCTGGCCGATGCAGATCAGCAGTCTCTCGGTTGTTGTCGCTTTCGGGTTTTCGGTCTTTGTCGGCATCTTTTTCGGCCTCTGGCCCGCCATGAAAGCCTCTAAACTCGACCCGATCGAAGCCTTGCGTTACGAATAGTTTCCAGTCACTGGAAACGGTTACGCGACTTGACTGCGCGGGCTTCTCATAGATAATGCAACGGTTGTTTCTGGAGTGCTTCAATATGATCAAGGTTTCCAACCTGACAAAACAGTTTGCTGGCCACACGGCGGTCGACGACGTGTCGTTCGAAGTCAGACGGGGTGAGATCGTAGGCTTTCTCGGTCCGAACGGCGCGGGGAAAACCACGACGATGCGGATGCTGACCGGCTTTTTGCATCCGACCCGCGGCGGCGTCGAGATCGCCGGTTGCGATGTGTTTGAAGATCCGATTGAGGCGCGCCGCCACATCGGCTATATGCCGGAGAGTTGCCCGCTCTATCACGAAATGCGGGTGGACGAATATCTGACCTTCCGCGCACAGATTAAAGGCGTGGCCCGCAAAGCCATCCGCGGGCGGCGCGACATCGTGAAAGAACAGTGCGGCCTGACAGATGTCGGCCGCCGGATTATCGGCCAGCTTTCCAAAGGTTACCGCCAGCGCGTCGGTCTGGCTGACAGTCTGCTTCACGACCCCGATCTGCTGATTCTCGATGAGCCGACCGCAGGGCTCGACCCGAACCAGATTCGCGAAGTGCGCGAGCTAATCCGCCAGCTGGCTGAACGCCACACCCTGTTACTTTCAACTCATATTCTGCCGGAAGTCGAAATGACCTGTCGCCGGATTCTGATTATCAATAAAGGCAAGATCGTGGCGTCAGACTCTCCAGAGCGTCTGCAAAAGCGACTGGAAGGCGATGTACTGGTCAAGGCGGAAATCGCCGGTGATCCCGGCATGATTGAAGCAACGCTGAAGAGCCTCGGCACCGTGGATGTGGTATTGCACGAAGCGCTCGATAATGGCTGGAACCGATACCGAATTGATTCGTCTGCGCCTGATATCCGTACACAGGTTTTTGAGTGTGCTGTTTCCAATGGCTGGAAACTCCGCGAGTTGCATCTGGAAAGCCGCTCGCTCGAAGATATTTTTGTGGCTATCATCCGCGACGATGCCGTGACAGGAGCGAAACGATGAGAACTTTCTTTGCACTCTGGCGACGCGAACTGTCAGCGATGTTTCTTTCGCCGATCGCCTATGTGATGCTGATGTTTTTCCTGCTCGTGACCGGGTGCGGCTTCTACTGGCTAGTGAAGGAAAATCTGGAGGTAATGCGTTCGGTGCAGGGACTGATGGTGGTGATCTGGGCCTGCATGCTGATCGTGGTGCCGGTGCTGACAATGCGAACCTTTGCCGAAGAGCGAAAAAACGGCACGTTCGAGACCCTGATGACCGCGCCGGTTAAAGATTCAACGGTCGTTACCGCTAAGTTTGCGGGAGTTCTCGCTTTCTTCGTGATCATGTGCGCACCCACCCTGCTTTATCTGGTGATCGCCGGCCTGCTGGCACCGGAAGCGGCGCATCTGATCGAGGCCGGCCCGATTGCGGGCGGCTATTTGATGGTCTGCCTGATCGGCTCGGCTTTTATCGCGCTGGGCATGCTGGCCTCGGCACTAACCTCCAATCAGATTATTGCGGCGATTTCGACGTTCTCCGTGATGAGCATTTTCTTTTTCGGAGGACTCTTTGAGCCGCATCTTTCGAAAAACTCGATGGTGCGCGAGATCGGCGGCTATCTTTCCTCCGCACTGCATCTGATGGAGGCCGCGCGCGGCGTGTTTGATTCCCGCTCATTGATCCTCTATTTGAGCGTGACCACCTTCTTCCTCTTTGCAACCGTTAAGGCAATCGAAGCCCGCCGCTGAAGCAGTACACCTATGAAAAACCGCAGACATCGTTTATGGATTACGCTCAATACTGGTGCCGCCCTGTTGCTGGCGCTAACTGTTGCAGTGATGGTCAACTATCTCTCGTTCCGCCACTACTACCGCACAGACTGGAGCCATGCGCAGCTCTATAAACTCTCGTCCAAGACCACCAGCCTGCTGGAGAGTCTCGAAAAGCCGGTTGAGGCGACCGTTTTCTTCCAGCCCGGCAATGTGCTCTATGAAGACATTCATAATCTGTTACGCGAATACCAGGTCCATAGCCGCCGCCTGAATATTCAGTGGGTCGATCCCGACCGAGACATTTCGCAAACCGAAGAGCTGGCCGTTAAATATAAGGTGACCGAACCGAATGTGGTGGTGTTCGACTGTGAAGGTCGTAGTAAATATGTGCGCATCGACGAAATCGCCAACATCGATACCTCCAGCGGCATTGACCGCATCACGGCATTTAAAGGCGAGCAGGCTTTTTCGTCCGCTATTCAGGGCGTCGTTCAGAAAACCGTTCCGGTGATTTATTTCCTGACCGGTCACGGCGAGCGTGACGTCACCGACTTCGACCGCCGCACCGGCTTTTCCGGAGCCGCCCAGCTGATCGAGCGCGACAATATTGAAGTCCGCCCGCTATTGCTGAGCACCGCAAAACAGATTCCCGCCGATTGCAGCGCGCTGATTGTTGCAGGCGCTTCGAAAAGCATGTCGAAATCCGAAGCCGATCTCATCGGTGTCTGGTTGCGCCGAAGCGGACGCCTGATGGTTCTGACGGATGCCGGACAGACATCGGGACTTGAAAAGCTGCTTCAGGAATGGGGCGTCCTGCTGCGTAACGATGTTGTGATTGATCCCGACCGGACGTTGACCGGACGCGAAGTTTTTGCGGCCTCCTATAACCGGCATCCCATGACCGCTAAAATCGGCACCACCGCCGCCATCTTTCATATGCCGCGTTCCGTTGAGCAGGATTACACCCAGCCGAAAACCACTTCCCCCGACCGGCCGAAAGTGACACCGCTGGCCCTCTCTTCCAAAAACAGCTGGGCGGAGGCACAACCCGACCAGATGCCCGCAAAATACGATAAGGGCACCGCCGACCTGTCTGGGCCTATTTCGATGGTCGTTGTAGTCGAAAAAGGCGACTCCGAGGGACTGCTCGATATGCAGATCCGCCCGTCGCGTCTGGCTGTTTTCGGTGATTCCGGATTTGTCTCCAACAGCGGTCTGACTGGCGGCGACACCAGTCTCTTTATGAGCTCGCTCAACTGGTTGCTCGACCGAGAACAACTGATGGCCATCGACCCAAAAAAAGTGGACGACACCCGCCTTAAACTAACTCGCGAAAAAATCTGCGCCCTCTTCTGGAGCGCTGTCGGAGCCATCCCGGCGCTGGCCGCCCTACTGGGCACCGCGCTCTGGCTCCGGCGAAGAAAGTAGTTTCATGAAACGCAAAACCACTACCTGGATGCTCTTAATCAGTGCTGTTCTGCTTGGCGGGTTTATCCTGATCGTTGAACGCGGCAGCGAGAATTCGCATCAGCAGGCACAGCGAATGCGCACCGTCTTTACCATTTATCCGGAGAACATTGCCCGGATCTCCCTGGAGCGCGACGGCGTGCAGATTGAATGCACAAAAACCGCCGGTTCCTGGCGTCTCACCAAACCGGCCGACGCACCGGTTGATTCGGGTGTGGTCGAAAAAATGATCGCCGGCATGACGCACGTCGAACGCGGCGAACTCATCACCGGCGAAACACTGCGGGAGCGCAACCTTACGCCTGCCGATTACGGTTTCGACAAACCGCGCGCGCGCATCACCTTCCAAAATACCCACGGCACATTCACCTGGCTGATCGGCCGCGATGCACCGGTCGGCAAAATGCTCTACGTCATGCCCGAGGGCGGCGGCGACATTATCCCCGCATCGCGCACCCTGCTCAACCTTGTCCCGAA
>JBAWXO010000006.1:0-16450 GCA_037144035.1 Kiritimatiellales bacterium | reverse complement strand
TGAGCGCTTTAGTCCACCCCGGCAAACCGCTCGTGTTATAAAAGACACTTGAGTACTGCTGTGTACATGCCGCCTGGCCGTTGTAAACACTCCTGCGAATATAAAAATACCCATCGGATGCCGCCATAGCGTTATACCTAAAATCGGTATTCGTCATCGGCACCATAGCGCAACTGCCTTGCCAATAAACGCCGTCCAATTGGTTTGTCCATCCAACGGGTCTCTTATTATCAACCGGCTGGGTTTCGAACGAGCCGTTGATAAGTAAGTTTTCAGCCGATACGCTGAGTGCTATTCCACCGACCAACCCCAGCCATATTAACCTGAGTTTATGAGTGCTGTTTATGGTTTTCATTGTCTTGTCTTCGTCTTGCCCCTGACACATTACTCTAAAAACTCCATATGATCTTATCTTTTCCTGTGAACAGCAGAAGTCAGCTCTAAACTAGAGCCCCAACATAAACTGAAACGCTTTGTCCAAGAACCCCGGTAAGTTTTCGTGGGTGAAATCAGGATAAATCTCCAGCGACTTCTTCGACGAAATTTTGTTGTATGCCGCGAACTGTGTTGAGGGAGGACAAACGGTATCGGCAAAGCCGGTTCCCATCATCACTTCGGCATGGATCCGCGGAGCCAAGTGCTGCACATCAATGTATCCTAGCTTGGTAAATATTTCTTCTTCCCGTTTATGCTGCGGGTCATGCCAGCGGAAGAATTCTTTCAGCTCAGCATAGGCATCCTTAGCTTGATCCATTTCCCAGACTCGGCGGTAGTCTGACAAAAACGGAAACCGCGGAGCGATTCTCTTAATGCGCGGCTCCAGTGCGGCACAGGCTAATGTCAGCCCGCCGCCCTGACTGCCGCCCAGTGCTCCGATGCGGGCTTCATCAACATCCGGCATCTCCATGACCATTTTCGCCAATTGGGCTGTGTCGAGATAAAGCTGCCGGTAAAGCAGTTTTTCCGGGGCATCGTCAAGCCCGCGAATAATCTGCCCGTGCAAAGTGGTTCCCTTTACGCTGCTGTTATCTTCCGACAGGCCACCCTGTCCACGACAATCGAGCGCTGCAACTGTAAATCCGGCCGCAACATAACTCAGCTTATCGATCCAGTCGCCGCTGTCGCATTTATATCCATGAAACTGCAACACCGCCGGATGCGGGTTTATGGTGTTTTTTGGTTGAAGCAGTTTGGCATGAACGCGAGCCCCCCCAACTCCGGTAAAACAGAGATGCGAGCAGATCGCGAACGGGGTCTGGAACTCTGCGTCCGGAATAATTTCGATTTGAGGATCTACTGCGCGCATTTCGGCCAGCGCCTTATCCCAGTAGACATCAAAATCATCTGGCTTCGGATTGATCCCCCGGTATTCCTTCAGCTTTTCAAATGGCATATCAAATAACAGCGGCATTGTACTTCTCCACAATTAAACTCTCACTCACCACATTCGTCGGTTTTCAACATGGTAGATCCCGGCTCTAAAAGTTCCATTAAACCCATGGATCCGAAGTGGATGTACATGAGGGACTCATTGGATGTTTTAGCGTACGCGCCTTTGTGGCGATCGAGACCGATGCGGAGCATGGAGTAAGGCGAGGAATCGGCGCAAAGCCCGGCGACCATGCTCAACGCAGCCCTGCGTGTGCGGGGCGAGTTTTCAATATTTTCCATCGCATAGACGAGCGCCGGCAACAGTAATGTTTGCCGCGAGCCCTGTTGCAACCAAAAGCGCTCGGGTGCCTTTTCAAAATAGCCAAGAAACTCCTCCGTTAATGCCTTTTTCAGTATAGCATGCGTTGATTTGTCCTCGAGGTATGCATACAGCCAGATCAATCCTTCGGGCGCATAGGAATCTGTTGCCGACAATTTATTTTCAAGATAGGTCCGCGCGTCTGCGATGGACGCCGATTTATATTCGGACGAGCCGGTTAGTTGCGCCAATGCCGATGGGAAGGCCATCGTACAGGCCATCGTATACCAAACCCCCCGGTATTCCGGACGGGCAAACTCCTGAGGAAGCGGGTTGCCTGTTATATAATCAAACCGGATATGACCGATGCCATAAAATCCGGGCGTAGCACCGGCTGTGTCTGCGCCATATTCGGCCTTTAACCCCGCCGCCCGTTCCGGTGTCACTTTAAAGGTTTCCCGCCATTCAAAATTGCGGCGGACCGACTTAAGTAAAATCTCTTTTTCGTATTCAGACACGTGTGAGGCAATTTGTGCCACAGCCAATGAGATACTGCCGTTGTCAGCAATAAAATAAGAATTTTCTTTCATCCCGTATCCCATTGGGAACATCCCGTTATCCAACTGGCCGTTTGCCATGAGATGGGCCCAGTGTAATGCGGAGTCAATATAACTCCGCTGACCCGTATACTCACCGAGCGCCCGCAACATACGGGCACCATAGGCATCCTGATAAAACCAATGCGAATATGCCCCGTCAGTAAAGTTTACAGTCTGCATAGAAACTAAATGGTCGGCGGCAGCACACAGTGTTCGCCTGACGTCTATCCGTTCATGAATTTCGTCCTGACTCTGCTTACTTTGCACCGTAAAATTCAAATCGAACGCAGTAAATGGACAATTCGTCGGCACAGCACCGCAGTTCAGCACGATCTCGCTATTCGTGCGGGGAGGCAGCGAGATGGATTCCTGAGAAGACATCAACCCATCCGCCATTTGCAGATTCAGTGTTCCGGTTATTGTGGATGGTTGCGGATTGCGAATCAGAACGCGGTACAGAAAATCATGAGATCCAGCTTTACGATCCGCCGCCGGATATCCATCGAGAATCCGAGGACTGCGCGCCATATATACGGCCGTCCGGCGCAGCAACTCATGGATTTTACTGTTTTCATACTCCTCTTCCGACAAACCAAAAAGCGCCATGGCCGCACCGCGATACGGACCAGCACTGTAAATGTCTATTCGGGCAAGAGTGGCGACTGCCCCTTTCGTATCCGTCGCTTCAATCAACGGAATTCGCCGCGCAGCTTTCCGTTTAACATGATCGAGAAAGGACTCCGGTGCGCCCCCGGCCGCATAATCGTGATCGGGAAGAAAATCTACCGGCGCCTTGAGTGTAAAATCGCCCTTCATCGCAAAGGCCTGCGAACTGAACCGTGCTGATTTTACAGCGGTTCGATCCGCTCCGCCAAATGGATCGAACAGCCATTCGGGATAGTTCGCTTCGACCTGCTTTAGCGGTGCCCGGTAGCGCGCGGTCTGCCCAGATAAAAACGAACGGGCTTCATCACAGGCAACTACGTTTATTTTGCCGATAGCCATGCGCCCGCCACCCTCGCCCCACATCGTCCTGGCATCAAGACCCACTTGAATTTTACAAATATCTGAAGGCTGGATTTCAAGGAGCGCCTGGGTGTTGCTACCCACGGGCAAAAGGTCGGCAAAGGGAATACGGCAAACCTGCCAATTCGACGTCATCTCCCGGAAACCGATCCAAACGTTATTGCGTGAATCTATCACGCGGATAGCCAGCATATCCAGATCGACAGCTCCTTTAGCTTCAACTTCTAGCTCCAGCCGGTCTGGCGAAGCATGCAATGCGACCGGAAACTCGACCATCAAACTGCCCCCGATTTTTTCCTTCAGCAGGTCGGCGGTTCCGATTGAAAGCACCCGCCCACGGCCGGGAATTTCGCAAGGCTTGGCAACCAGCTTGCTTTTAGGGTCGCGGACGATTTGATAAGCGACATCCTTCGAAAAATTTAACCCCGCTTCTACCGTCCGGCCATTGGTCATAAAGCGACCAGGAGATATTGAGTCAGAATTCAGAATCAGCACATTTCCTGATTTCCGCAGGAATTCATCGATAACGATTCGCAGATCGTTTGTTCGCACCGGCACTGGCCCCGGAGCAATCACCAAAATATTACCGGGATCACTGCAAAATGCGGACAACTCATCACCTGACAGCACCTTCAGATTAAATTCTGACGAGTTAAATATTCGTGCGGCTCGCGTTGCAGACTTTAACGACCCATACAATCCAATATTTACAGGACTTCCGGCATAACCGCACGGCGTCAATATTGTTTGCATAACGACCAGAAATACTGACCATATGAACCATATTTTTTTAGTTTTCACCCAAGAATTATTACCGGCTTAAGAAAAGTTGCGCAAGCGTTTTCGTTATTATTTTACATACCCCGCTTGCCAATGCTTAGCGATTTCTATTTAATTCAGCTATAGGGAAATGAGGTTGAGATGTCCACGTTAAGAGATATTGCACAAAAAGCCGGAGTTTCGGTGCCGACCGTATCGCGAATCCTGAACCCGAGAGGCACACACATTTCCGCCCGGCCAGAAACCATCAAGCGTATCCGCGATGCTGCAGACGAATTGCACTATACCCCCAATGCCGCCGCCCGCTCACTGAGCACCAGCCGCACTCAAAACATCGCCCTTTTACTCGACAGCGCCCGCGATAATCCCGAGGAAGATTTCTACTGGGCTCCGATTATTCGAGGCATTGCAAAACAGTGTCGAAGGGATTCGACTGGATGCCTAATTTCTCTTGAAAAATATCGCGAAGCAGACCGCTTCGAGATTCCTCTAAGCATTCGCGAAAAAAAGGTAGACGGGTTTATCGCTACTCACCCGATCGGAATGAACAACGTTGAGTTCATCGACAAACTCATCCTTACCCGCACGCCCTTTGTTATCGTTTCCTTTTTCTCGTCAGACCCTCGGGTGTGGTCGATTTCGTGCGATCCGGCAATAGGGTACCGAGATGCCTGCCGCCATCTCGCTGGACTGGGACACAAAAAAATTGGCTATATGATCTATCCAGAGTGGACAGCCGCCGAAGACAGGATTATTTGGTCTCCTGAACGGGCTTCCGGCGAAAAGCTAGTCTTCTCTCCCGTGACAATCGATCTTTCTCAATATAACCATGCTAAAATTGCCGAGGGAATTGCTGAAAAAATCGTTTCCGGAAAGCTAGATATCACTGCATTGATCATTGGCGACATCATTGGAATCCATCTAATCGCCCAACTCGCCGCAAAAGGCATCCGTGTACCGGAAGATTTCAGCATCGTCGGCTTCGACGACAGTTACGTTTGCACCTTATCGAGCCCAAAGCTGACCAGCATTCAGTGTCCCTTAGAGGAAATGGGAGTCGCAGCCGTTTCAATGCTTTCGGAGCGAATCAAAGCTGAACACAGAGGACAATCCATCGCCGCGAGACATCTGTCTCTACCGAAGAGTTTTATCGTACGCGACTCGACCGGCCCAGCACCCATTGACTGATGCCTGCCTCGCATTTTTAGAGAAAAGCGACTGGATACAGTTTTTCTGAACTTGCTCTACCGTCCACGGAAACCCGACACGTTTGATTTATCAAACTTTTACGAAAAAAAATTCAAAAAAGTTCGTCTTGATGAAACCCTATGAATATACGGTCCCGCCTGCCCCCAAACAGCTAACCGCCACAACTCTTCCAACCATTGGAAGAGTTTATGCGGAAGTGGTGAATTCGAGAATTTCGCGCAGGATGCGCGGGACGTTGTATTCCTACTTCCAGACCGCGCGAATATCATTTGCGTTTGCGCTCAAAGATCAGCAGCCGCTTGCGCGGCTCCCAGCTGTTGGCTTGTATTTCCGGCAGTTCACCGACCAGCTGGAAGTCGCGCTGCAGATATTGCGCAGCCAGCTGACTGTTGGCTTCCAGCGGAACATTTATCAGGAACAGATCGAAAGGATCGGAATCCCAGAACTTGATGAAGTTGGGGTGATAAGAAATTCTATGTCGAAGATAATTATCCTCGGGCTCCATCGTCCCCACCACATAAGACGGCTGACCCACCAGAATGCTGTGATAGCCGCCAGAATAATATTGGGTGCGTTTGCCGGGAGTGGCGAGCAGGCTCTGTATTTTTTCAAATCTTGCCTGATCGGCATCATTAATCAAATACGGGCGCACATCGTAAATTTCGGCCAGCGCCTGCACCGCCAGCAACGTATAAATGAGAATTGGTTTCACCACGCCCTGTTTTATCATTTGATCCGCCAGCAACAGCGCACAGGTTATTAAAAGCCCGTAAAAAAGCACATGATGCTGTAATCCGGATCCATATTTCAGAGAGGCGTACACGCCGGATACTGCGGCGGCGCCCAGAAATATATATTCCGGTTTCAGCACATCCTTCCAGCGTTTGGTTGTGCAAAACAGTCCTGCCGCGAGGAGCGCCGTTACGACGCCCAGGCGCCCGGTAATCTGGGGAAATAAAATGGGGTCGAGCAAACGATTCCACAGGATCGGTTCCATAGACAGAAATCCGAACACATTAAATATAAAGGGGGCTTTGAGAATCCGCTCGTAATATACAACCCCGGCGCCGATCAGCGCTCCCGCGAATAGCAGACAAACGATGAATTTCAAACGGTTGTTCAGCAGTATGAAGAACAATCCGGCGGCCAGAAAAGCCACCCCCGTTTGCTTACTCCAGAAACTGCAAAACAAGCTGATGGTTACCCACAGGCAGGTGATCCATGACAGTTTGGGATCGCGCATCAATCCAAACAGAGCTAGCGCGGCGAAAAAGAAACAGGGCAAATTGGCGTTAAGCTCAATGAACCAGCAAGGCAAATTGATTCCTGCAAAAAATGCGGCAGCCAGGCAGGACCAGAAGAAGTTGCGGGCTCGCAGCCTAACGATGGCGGCAATCAGCAGAACCGTGCCCGCTCCGAAAAAAAGAGCCACAAACCGTTGAATACGAATATCCAACCCGATCCAGCGTATTGCTTGCGCCTGAATATTGTAATACAGCGGCGTGTAATTGAGCATGTCATAATGAACCGAATTGGTTGCATAGCCCGAAAATCCTTCCGATATCTGGAAGGCAATCCGCGCACCGATATCTTCGGATGAATCTTTTACAGCCGAATACTGGAAGTTGTTTTTGACAACCGTCCCCTGCATCCCCAGGTGCAGAGCGGCCAGAGCGATCAATAACCATTTGACAGTTTTTTCCATCATAAGACGGTCCCGTCCTTTTGCTCCGGACTCTTCGCATCAAATCCTATCAGCTCCTGCGCCAGATAGTATGGGCGGTGGCGGACCTGCCGCAAAACGGCTCCAAGATAAACACCCAATAGGGACAAGAATATGAACAACAGCGAGACGGTCGCACAGAATAATGTCAGGAACGCCAGCCAGGGGGAAAATCCTGCATTAAGAACAACACGCCCCAACAAGGCGATCAAAGACAGGACGGCTCCCAATCCGAAAAGCCCAGAACAGAAAAAACCGAAATAAAGCGGTACGTCAGAAAATCCGGTGACCCCGCGGAAGAATTCGCGGCAGGGATTCATACTCTTCAACAGCGGAAATTTGGTTTGTCCGGCAAAGCGCGCTTCACGTTCATAATAAACCTGCTCCTGCCGGAAGCCGGTCCACCCGACCAGTCCGCGCAGATAAGGATCCTTCTCGCGCATAGCCAGCATCAGGTTGAGCACTTTGCGTGAAATCAGTTTAAAATCTCCGGCGTTTTCGATCATCGGATATTCGGAGATACCGCCAATCACGCGGTAGGCTTTCTTCGTGATCCACATTTTCATCGGGTTTTCGCCGTGCCGTCTGGATCGCACGGTATGAACCACCTCAGCGCCCTGCTGCCATTTCTCGACCATGGAAGGAATCACCTCCGGCGGATCCTGCAAATCGGTATCCATACAAATCACCGCGTCACCCTGGGCGTGTTCAAATCCAGCCAGCACACACGGGGTGACACCAAACCGACGCGCGGTGTTAATGATTTTTATATTCGAGTCCTGTTCGCGATGTGCCAGCAACAGCTTCAGAGAATCATCTGTCGAACAGTCATTCACGAATATGATTTCATACCGTAACGGTAGAGCTCGCAGCACCGCCTGCACACGGCGGATGAGCTCCGGGATCACCTTGGCTTCGTTGCGGAATGAAAAAATGATCGATATCAGAGGGTTAGTTGCATTCATAATCACCATACTGTTCTGCATATTTCCGTTTCAACCGATGTGCGGACATCTGCTTGATGTGCCGGGCGGCGGCGTTTCCAAAAACCGACTGTATACGTTCCAGATAGCGCGGATTTTCGTGATAGGCATGAAATGCGTAATCACGGAAGGCCAGCACCTGCTTCGCGTTCAGGTGGCGGGTGGGCAACGGAATAGCATCAAATGCGTAAGGCGAATAAGCCGCCCAGTTTTCAGGTAGAGCCCAGCCCCGGTCACACGCTTCTTTGTACAGGGCAGAGCCGGGATAAGCCGTCGCCGCATAAATATTCAGCCATTCCGCATTGATGTGGAAGGCTTGATTCAGTGTGTCCTGCATACTGTCAAAATCGTCTTCCGGCAGACCCACGATATAGTTGGCTAGAATATAAAGTCCGGACGAGCGCGTCATTTCGACAATCCGGTCGGTGGTTTCCAAATCATAGCGTTTATTGACATCCTTCAGCACGCGGGCGTTGCCGGATTCAAATCCGTAGGCGATCCAGCGAATGCCCGCCTGACGCATTTTGTCGAGCATGAGCGGCGTGACGGTGTTGACTCGCGCGTACGCCCAGCAGTTCAGATCATATTTCCGCTCAATCAGACGGTCGCAGATATCTACCACGCGCTCCTCATTGATGCCGAAGAGCTCGTCTATGATTTTTATATTGCGGACGCCGTAGTTTTGAACAAGAAAATCAACCTGC
Organism: Kiritimatiellales bacterium; assembly: GCA_037144035.1. GTDB lineage: Bacteria > Verrucomicrobiota > Kiritimatiellia > Kiritimatiellales > Tichowtungiaceae > Tichowtungia. The sequence continues at coordinate 7,736 of JBAWXO010000006.1, read as the reverse complement.
GCAACCACCAGTTCCGCGCTTAAATACCGGATGCCGGGCTTGCCGAAAATCGCGTTGATACAGCAGAAAGAGCAGGAATAAGGACAACCCAGACTGCTGTAAACCACTCCGTAAGGCTGGCGCTGATCCAAGCAGTCCAGACAGTGCCAGTTGTGCGCCCGGTAACGGAGCATCGGCAGAAGATCCCATGCGGGCAGAGGCAGTTCATCCAGCGAGGCAAACAGCGGGGCTGCCTGCGTCTTGCGCGCCTCGCCGTTCTGCCAGTACCAGAGTCCGGGAACGGATTCAAAAGCGGACTGCTTTGCGCGCAACACCTCGAGAAGTGCCGGCAGGGTATAAAAGCCCTCACCCTCACAAACAAAATCAACCGGATCTTCCCTCAAGCTCCGTTCGGGCAAGGCGGATGGATGCAGGCCGTGCAAAATGATTTTTAAGGAAGGCTCGCGGTTGCGCAGGGACTGAAGCAACTGACCGGCGGCGGTCATTCCCATCGTGGAAGCCGATGGATTACTTCCGGAAACAGAAACCACCGTCAGCGTTGGCCGGAGAACCGCCACCTGTTCGGCGGCCTGCTCGGGACTCCAGCCTTCGACCTCCGCGTCCAGCAGACTAACCGCATAGCCTTGAGCGCGCAGACATCCAGCCAGAAGAGCCGACCATAGCGGAGGCTCAATTGCGGTCAGCTCAAAGCTGGAAAGCTCGCCATAGATTCGACGCTGATCGCCCGGCTTGATGATGACAACATCCATAAAAACTCAGAGGTTCCTGCTAAAGATATTGCTCCACGGTCCGGTGGATCGCCGCTGGGTCCATTCCGCAAGCCTGCCGCAGAAAGGCCCGGCTTCCCGCCTCAAACAGATAATGGGGCGGTATTCCTAAAGAGTCAACGGTGGCCGTGTGACGGGCCTGAATCACCAGCCTGTTCACCAGGCTGTCCAAACCGCCTTTGCCCACAAATCCCTCTTCCAGTGTGACAATATGAGTATAGCCGCACAACTGTTCCTGCAGAGCGGCCTCATCCATAGGCTGAAGCATAAAAAGATCAATCAGGCCGACCCGGTCGCGCCATTCCGGAATACTTTGGCATAATTCCAATGCACCGTGCGTCAGACATCCGGTACTCACCAGACCCACCCGGTCACCGCGCTGGAGAATTTCAAATCCCTTGTGGAAATCAAAGCTGTGACCCGCCGGATAAATCACTGGCAGCGGCTTGCCGTCCAGTCTCCAATATTTCGGGGTCTGATGCGACAGCGCGTAAGACACAAAGGCTCCGGCCATCACAGAGTCTGACGGAGAAAAAAGTTCCAGATTGGGCAGTGTCCGCATCAGCGCCAGATCTTCCAGAGCGTGATGCGTCGGTCCGGACACTTCATAACTGAACCCTGCGCCAACAGAGAGAATATTGACGTTCACCGGACGGGTCTGTGACAGCAGGGAGAGGTTGTTGCGAACCTGCTCAAAACACCGCATGCTGACAAACGGCGCAATACCGAAAAGGAAAACACGGCAGCCTTCCAGCGCCAGTCCCGCCCCTACATTAATCAAATTCTGCTCAGCAATCCCGACGTTGATAAACCGGTCCGGAAAATCCAGCCGCAGTTGATCCAGACTGGGGGCTCCCAGATCGGCGGTCAGAAAGTAAATGGAAGAATCCGCGCGCATCCTTGCCGTCACGGCAGGGATGATGGCGTCGCGCATAGTTTTCAACGGTTGTGTGCTCATGCCAAAGCCCCCACCGCCAACTGAACTTCCGCGGCTGAAAGCGTTCTGAGATGGCAGAGCGAATCGTTTTCCAGCAAGGAAACCCCTTTTCCTTTGACTGTATGGGCCATTAGCACTTTCGGACTGCCGTTTCTCTGTTTCATCAGTTTGTGCAGACTCGCATGCACCGCCTTCACATCGTGTCCGTCAACCTCTTCACAGAACCACCCGAAGGCTTTGAATTTATCCCCCAGCGGTTCCAAATGGATTATTTTCGCGCAGTAATCGAGCATCGCGATTTTGTTGTAATCCAAAATCAGCAGCAGGTTATCCAGCTTGTGTTCAGGAGCCAGCATCAGCGCTTCCCAGACGGAGCCTTCATACAACTCACCGTCGCCCATCAGAACCAGCACATTAGCCGGATTTCCGGTACGCTTCATGGCCAGCGCAACCCCGCAGGCCACGCCCAATCCATGCCCAAGAGAGCCGTTAACCGTCTCAAATCCGGGTATAACCGGATCGGGAATTCCGCCCAGAAAGGACTCTGCCGTACCCGTCCGCAAGAGCTCCTTCTTATCAAAATAGCCGACATCGGCTAAAATGGGATACAACGACACCGAACCGTGCCCTTTGCTGACAATCAGGCGGTCGCGCTCAGGCGCATATGGCTTTGCCGGATCAAAGCGCAACAGATTGCCGTAATAAAGTGCCGTGAATATCTCAACCGGTGAAAGCGAAGATGCGATGCGCGTGGAGGGAGCGATTCCGTGTATGCGCAAAGTTTCGCGCCGAACCCACCGCGCCTTCTCTTCAAGCCGACTCCCCGCCGGGGAACCGGCTTCGTTTATTAAGACACAGTCTGTCACTATTTCCTCGCACTGGGGGTTGCCAACCGATCCTGGTCGCGACCGGCTGTTGAACAAAAAATCTTTCATATTTGTTGATAACAGGCAAACCATTTCCGTATTGTCCCCTAACTGTTCGGTCAACAGAGGCGTATGAGTCTTAAATAGTGCTTTGAAATGTAATCGTTGATGGGAGTTTCCGATGAAGATGCATCCTTTTTACAGCAACCCGCTGGATCTGGCGGTAAACACGGTGACAAAAGCCGACATTCAGGAATTGATTGCCTGGCTGCGCACATACCCTCGCCTGACCATGGCCGACGAAACACGGTTGTTTGAAGAAGCGTGGTCGAAATGGCTTGGGGTAAAGTATTCCGTGCTGTGCAATTCCGGATCATCGGCCAATCTGCTGATGTATGCGGCCATTGATGCCGCTGAACGCGCAGGAAACCGGAAAGTCGTAGTGCCGGCCACAGGATGGCTGACCACTATCGCCCCGGCTATTCAGCTCGGGTTTAAACCGGTGATGTGTGAAAGCCAGCTGCAAACGTACGGATCTGATCTGAACTATCTGGAAAAACTTCTGCGCAAACACCGCCCCAAGACGGTGATCCTTGTTCATACATTGGGTATCCCGAACGACCTGACGGCGGTTCGCGCGCTGCAAAAGAAGTATGAGTTCACACTGCTTGAGGATTGCTGTGCCAGTCACGGCGCGATGCACAAAGGAAAAAAAGTCGGTTCCTTTGGAGACATGTCCTCGTTTTCATTCTATTACGGCCACCACATGTCCACCATCGAGGGGGGCGTTGTCAGCACGAATGACGAAGAGTTGTATTGGAAGCTGTTGATGATGCGCAGCCACGGCTGGTGCAAAGATCTGCCGCAAAAAGAGCAGAAACGTCTCAACCGGAAATACAAAGTGGATGACTTTCATCACCCGTTCACCTTCGTTCATCCCGGTTACAATTTGCGGTCCACCGATTTGAATGCCCGGCTTGGAATGATTCAGCTGCGCCGTCTGGATGACACCATCAAACGCCGCACACGCAACCACCTCGCGTACCAGAAGCAGTTGCAGGGCAAGGTCGGATTTGCGCCGGGACTCAAAGGCGATACGATCAGCAGTATCTCGTTTTGCGCCATGGCGGAATCCACCGCCCACCGCAAACAGATTGTGCGGCGCATGGAAAAAGAAAAGGTGGATACGCGTATCTTTACCGCCGGCAATCTTGGGCGACATCCCTTCTGGTTTGAGCGCCATGGCCTGTTCAGCGCACCGGTGGCCGACATGCTTTACGAAAGGGGATTCTTCCTGCCCAATAACCAATCCTTAAAGATGTCCGACATCGACTTTATCTGCGATGTAGTGGGCGGTAAATAGACGGAACGAGGAACTCATGACACAGACGTTCTGGGATGGTCGCAAAGTACTAGTTGGCGGAGGAGCCGGATTTATCGGATCTTACCTCTGTAAGATGCTGGTTGCCGCCGGCGCCAAAGTGTCCGTGGCCGACAATCTGGAACGCGGGCGAAAAGAAAACCTCGCGTCCGTTTGGGATCAGATCGTGTTTCACCAGCTTGATCTCACCTCGCTGGACAACTGTCTGCGGGTCACACAAGACGTTAACACCGTATTCAACCTGGCCGCCAAAGCCTGCGGCGTGGAATACAGTCAGCATCATCATGGAGAAATGATGACCTATAACGCCCTGCTCGGATTGAACCTGCTCGAGGCTGCCCGGCAGAACAGCGTGGAGCGTTTTCTTGTCGTGAGCACATCGTGCGTCTACCCGGAGGATGCCGAAATTCCGATCCGCGAAGAGGCCTTCACCGGGATACCGGAAAAGATCAACGAGGGCTATGCTCTCGGCAAGATCGCAGCGGAGCAGCAGGCCGCCTATTTCGCCCGTGAATGTGGTATGAAAATCGTTGTCGCGCGCCCAAACAATGCCTATGGTGCAGGCGATGTGTGGGATGGCGAGAAGTCACATGTTATCCCAGCACTGATCAAGCGTGTTCTGGACGGTGAGAATCCTCTGGTTGCCTGGGGATCGGGCCAGCAGTCTCGTGCCTTTGTCCACGCCAGCGATATTGCCCGCGCGTTTATGTTGCTGGTCGAGCATCATGCCGATCCAGCCCCGATCAACGTAGGTCACGAAAACGAAACAACTATCGCCGATCTGGTCCGAATGATCTGTGATTTTTCGAACCATCATCCTCAAATTGTGTTCGACACATCCAAGCCGGAGGGCGCGCCGCGCAAGAGCCTGTCGTCTGCCCGGCTGAAAGTCGCGACAGGCGGATTCACGCCCGAGGTAAGCATTGAAAAAGGCCTGCGCGAAATGGTGGAGTGGTACACGAGCAACTACCAGCAGGCCACCATGGCCTCGCCGCCGGAACTGACCATCATCACACCGGTGTACTGTGAAAACGAACTTATCAAAGCGACCCTTTCCGAAGTGAAGGAAAAGGTTACCGTTCCTTATGAAATGCTGGTCGTGTACGACTTCGACGAAGACACCACCATCCCGCACGTCCGCTCTATGATGGCCGGCATGCCGGAACTGAAGCTCGTCAAAAACACACTCGGCCGCGGGGTAATCAACGCCATCCGCACCGGCATTCAGGCCGCGCGGGGTTCCGTGACGGTTATCGTCAACGGCGACCTGTCTGACGAAATGACCACGATCAACGAGATGTACGAGAAGTCGCGGCAGGGATACGATGTGATCTGCGGAACCCGCTACAGTGCCGGCGGGAAAAAAATCGGCGGCCCGTTTATTCAAGATCTGCTGTCGCGCGCCGCGAACCGCTCCTTCAGCCTTTTAACCCGTTTTCCCACGTCGGATGTCACAAATTCATTCAAGATGTATCGCACGGATTTTCTCAAGAAAAGCGGCATCGAAAGCAGAGGCGGATTCGAGTTTTCTTTTGAACTCGTGCTAAAGGCGTACGCCGCCGCTTTGCGCATCTGCGAAATTCCAACCGTCTGGAAGCAGAGGAAGTCAGGTGAGTCAAAGTTCCGAATCTGGTCGTGGCTCCGCAACTACCTGCGGTGGTACAGCAGAGGCCTGTACGTCGCATGGATTCAGCGGCCCTACTCTCGCCGCAGATGATCTTTGCGGGACTGCACTACGCTCCATCCGACACAAACCAATCCGCCCCAGACCAGCCACAGGCTGTGATCCAGCATCCAATCCGACCCCACGCTGACGGTGCTTTTTTCGCGCGGAGAGCGGAAAGCAAACCATGCCACAGGATCGTAGTCGTCTGCTTCGAGCATCAGATCGCCGCCACCTGGACTTTTTACCGTCAGCGGATTCCAGAGGATATCCGGAACTTTCAGTCCTTTGACCGCGCGCTGTTTCATCGAGCCTTGGCTCATCAGGCTCAAGCGGGTTTCAAATCCACTCCCCAGCCGGTTAAAAACAGGAATCTCGAGCCAGGGATAAGCGGGGGTCTTCATTATGCGGGCGCGCAGACTGCCGACGGTACGATCCCCTTCCCTGCCGTAAGATCCCCACGAAGGTTCAATCAGATCGTACTGAAAGGCGGGGTATATGCCCGGCGAAGTAAAGCCCGTCTGCGATTCTATTTTCAGCGGAAGAGGAAGCCGGACGGAGGCCGGAAGAATGGCCCGCACACGGTCGCTACGCAAATAACAGGCCAGCGAAATCGGGTCGGGATACGGAAGCTCCTCTTCCCGTTTGTTCAGCAGGAAAGAGAGTTCTGGATTCTGCTGAAACTGGATGATATTGCGCATCGCACGATGCTGGCGCTCTATGCGCATTGCCGCCGAACCCGACAGCTCGCGCAAGGTGATCGCCATCACGCCGTAAAGCATCAGCGCCCCCCATACGCCCGTGAACCAGCGAGCGTATTTTTGTAAAGCGCCAGCAGCATGACCCACCCCGCCGTCCCGGCACCCCTCCTGTGGAGGGGATTTCAAAGATTTCCCTCCACAGGAGGGGCGGACGGCGCAAAGCGCCAAACGGGGCGGGTTTTCTACGGCACAATGCTTTGATCGGCTCAAAAGCCAAAGAAGGGCCAGCGCATTGCTCAGCGCGGCCAGCGCGGTGATGTCCATGTAACGCGAAGCCGGGCCGCCGGAAAAGCCACCGCGATAGACTCCCATTCCAATGGAATTAAGCAGACACCATCCACCCAATGCGACAATCCAAAGTTCGAGCCGCTCCGGTTTGCGCCGGGAAAAGAACGCGGTGATCAGTAGGGCGGCCAACGGAATCCACAGCAAAGGCCAGAACCAAACCTGACTGACAAACGGCCACGACATGGTCTTGCCAAAAGTAGCCAGAAACTGCTGGATGGTTTTGGTCAACATACCGTAGTTGTGCTCATGAATCATGAACGGATAGTTGATTCCGGCAATCGCCACGCCGGCCAGTAAAGTTGGCGCAATAGCGCGCCAGTCATGCGGATCCCTCAGCAGGCGGTAAATAGAAAGTCCAATGACCGTTACAACAGCCAACATACCGGAACCGACAGTAAACATCGCCCAGAAAGCGGCGGCGCAACCCAGCCACCAGCGGGCGGAAAACGGACGGCTGAATCCCAGAAGCCAGAGGGTCAGGAAAGAAACCCCGACAAAAAAATAAAACTGCGACTGAATACCCCAAACCGTGTTTTCCCACGAGAAGGGAAGTGCGCAGAACGTCAGGACCAACCCGCCAATCAGGGCGGCATACCGCCGTCCGGCAGCCTGCCAAAGTGCGAGAATCAGACCAAATCCGACGGAGGCAAAGAATAGCGAATTCAATGCTGCCTCAAAGGTGTTGTCCCATTGTCCGTTCACCAGAAAACAGACCAGTGTCCATATCCGGGAAAATAAAATACGGTGTTCATTAAGCGGCGCAAAAAGTGCCTTCCATGAAAGATTGCCGTCTTCGAAAGGAAAATAGACGCCCCATGGAAACTGCCAATAGTCCCAGAAGGGCGAAGAAAATCCGAAATGACGGATCGTCAGCCAACGCAAGCCGACCAGAAGCAGAAAACATCCACCGAACAGCCAGCGTTCTTCGGTACGGGCCGACCGCACGACCCGGCCGAAAACCAGCAACAATCCGGCGGCGCAAAGGCCGCACAGCGTCAAAAATATCCACAGCCCCGCCTTCGTAACGCGCGGAAATCCGTCCACTGCTGTGTCCAGCGGACCGGGAGTTTTCA
>JBAWXO010000005.1:0-17213 GCA_037144035.1 Kiritimatiellales bacterium | reverse complement strand
GCAATGTTGATCGAATAGGGGCCAAATCCAAGAGGGATTTGCAGGACGAAGTTATCAAATGTTTGTTCCGAGAAGTCGTAAAGGGCAACCAGACCGGAACTGTAAGTACCATTCGTCTCCGTAAGCGAGGTGATCGCGTTCGTGGACCCATTCAGAAATGCCGAGTAACGATTTCCCACCACTTCGACGCGCAGATGCACATTTCCAACCCCTGGGCTTGGAAACACGTTAAACGCCTCATTCAACTTCGGTATAGGAAGATGGCTCCAGTTGTAAGGTGTCATGACATGCCAGTAGAGTGAACGCCCAGCATTCGGGGCACGCGATCCCGAGCCCCAACCATTCCCCCCGGTCACCAGTAGAACACCGTTTGACGTTGTCGCATCGCAGCGCAACCAGATGCCGCCATCAGCAACCTTGTTGATATCAACGTCAATGGCGAAGTTCTGGAGCACGAAAGGCAGCCCTGTAAAGGTCGGAGGAGTACTGTCCGGATTCGCGGCGCGATAGACACCGTTGGTTGCGAACCAGTTCCCCGCCAGGTTGCTCCAAAGGGGGGATGCGCCTGAGTCAAAACTATCCGTAAAGACTGTCTGTGCGCACAAATTCGTCGCACAGACGATTGCCGCCACTGCGGCACTTAGCGATTGTGTGAGTCTTTGCGTCTCTGTTTTCATCAACCTATTCCTTTCTGCTTGGTTGCCGGATGTTTCCTGCCAACAGTGTTATTAGCTCTACTTCAGTTTTTAACGGGTTTGATTCACAACGCGGTGAATCTACCGCGGCGTTTCAGGATGAGGCAACCCTGAAATGCTTTATTTTTAAACGGGGTATGCACTTAGCTCAACTCTCTACCTTATGTTGTTTTGACCGCCTATGACCTTATGGCGAGGAACCGGCTTATTGTGGATCGATTGTTCCATCAGACGGTAAAAAAGCAGCCCGCGTGCTTTGGCGGTGCGGCGGTTGAATCGAAACGTAAATTCATCCAGATAATAATCAAGATGCTTGGGATGAATCGCTCCTTGATGGATTCCGAGCCACCAACGGGACAGCAAGGCGGCAACACGATGCACGCGGGGCATAACGACATGAGCCGGTTCTCCGCTCACACTGATATTTTTCACGATGTGGCTGTAGCCCAGACATCCGATTCCATTGTAGCCGCTCCAGCCGTCGCTGTGCACTTCCGAACCCTTCTCCACGCTGTTCAAAATAAATCCATGCAGGCTGGCCGATGAGACATCCGTAACGACCGGCATGCGAATCCTGCCTGTGCTACGACCGCGAACTTCTGCGGCGATCACGACAATCGATTTTCGTTCCGCACCACGGCCTCGAATGTTCTTTCCAACGCCACCCACGTAGGTTTCATCCACCTCAACGATTCCAGTCAACCGCTCCCGGTCGGGACGGATCATCGCCCTGCGCAATTTATGAAGCCAATTCCACGCCGTGTTGTAACTGCCGAGACCCAGAACCCGTTGCAGTCCAAGAGCACTGGCTCCATGTTTTTGACTGGTCACAAACCACAGAGCCAGAAACCAAGTCCGAAGAGGTGTATGCGTCCGATGAAACAATGTCCCCGCCGTAATGGATGTCTGTTTTTTGCACTTCAGACACAAAACAAGTCCGCGCGTCATGAACGAGGGACTTTCCGAATGGAAACCGCAGTGAGGGCATGTAAAGCCGTCTGGCCAGCGAAGTCTCCGGATATAATCAAGGCAAGCGGCTTCATTAGAAAACCAATCATCGAATTCTCGGAATGTCGCCGGATAGTCAATTCCGGAAGCAGGCCGCCTCAAATTATCCATGCCGAAAATCTACCTGTTGTGGTCGGTTGAGTAAAGTGCATACCCCGTATTTTTAATTCTTTACACAACATTTCTTATTTTTATCTTGCCGGCGAAGTAGGCTTTATGCAGGTTTGAAGTAGGCTTTATGCGGTAGGGTAGAATCAAGGGTTGATTTTGCCGCATAAAGCCTACTTCAAGGGGTTCTTATGGATAGCGGGCCGATTGTTTTCGAGAACTGGGAGGCGGCGTTGCAGGCCGAAGTTTCGCCGGACTGTCAGCCGGCCTGGCGCACAGCCATTATTAAGTTCAGGTATTGGCTGCGCGAAACAGGAAAGACCCCGGTCGCCGCAGCATTCAAAGCGCATCTGGATTGAAAAAAGTCATATCTTCCGCCCGGGGAGTTCGCCGTTCGCCGCGCGGCACTGCGGTGGTATTACAAGGAAGGCCTCAAGCAAATGCAGACCGGGAATCCTGTTCGCGATTCACTGCCGGAAAAAGGGCAGACGACCGCGCGAACTCAAGCCGACAGACCGGCGGCGGCGAAAAACCGCGACGGCTTCCGGATTTATGATATGAACGACGTACCCACGGCGGGCGCGGCTGACCTTGGCGGGCCGCCGTGGGAAAGGGCACTGGTCCGCTGTATCCGTGAAAAACATCTGGCGTGGAAGAGTGAAAAAACCTACCGGGGCTGGTGCCGTCGTTTTATCAGCGCTTGCGGCGGTAAGCCGGTTGAACAGCTGGATCATGATGATGTGCGTAAATGGCTTTCGGATTTAGCCGTGAAAGGGCGTGTTTCTGTCGCCACGCAGAGTCAGGCGCTGAATGCCGTGGTTTTTCTGTTCAGGGAAGCTCTGAAACGCGATCCGGGAGATTTCAGCGATTTTGCCAGAGCGCGGCGGGGGCGACAGGTGCCGACCGTGCTGACTCAGGCGGAGTGCAAACGGCTGTTCGATGAATTATCGGGAACCTATAAGCTGATGGCCGAGCTGATGTATGCGTCCGGGTTGCGGCTTGCAGAACTGCTGCGTCTGCGCGTCAAGGATGTGGATTTGGAGCGGTTGCAACTGTCTGTCCAGTTCGGTAAAGGAAATAAAAGCCGACTGACTATGATTTCGCCTAAACTGGAACCCGCGCTGCGGGAACACCGCGAACGGATACGGGAACTTTATGCCAAAGACCGTGCCGCCGGATTGCCGGGGGTGGAACTGCCCGAAGCACTGGAGAGAAAATGGCCGGAAGCAGGTGGGAAATTTATCTGGTTCTGGTTTTTTCCGTCGCGCAGTTTGATGCGGGATCATCGCAGCGGAACCATTCGGCGACATCATGTGCTCGATGTCACTTTCCAAAAGGCAATCCGCGAGGCGGCGGGAAAAGCACAGTTTGACAAGCGGGTCTCTCCACACACTCTCCGGCATAGTTTTGCCACCCATCTGCTGGAAAACGGAACCGGCATCCGTGATGTGCAGGATTTACTCGGCCATGCGGATATTTCGACCACGCAAATCTATCTGCATACGGCAAAGCAGACCGGTGTTGGAATACGCAGTCCGCTCGACACGCTGTAGCGGTGTTTGAAGGTTTGGGAAATTCCGGCGCGCCTTTTCCAGACCTTGTAAAAAGATCACTGCCGCGATGCTATCGCCTTCCCAACCTTTTAAAAAGAGGGTAAAACCAGACGGTTTTTACAGGGGATTTTTTATGGGCAAAGCTAACGTCAATATGATCTGCGATATCGCAGAGCTGTCGTCTCTTTTCGAAAAGAGCAGTAGCCTCGACGATTTTTTGCAGTCCGCCGTGAGTGTGGTGGCTTGGCATATGCAAGCGGCCGTCTGCTCGATTTATATCTATGACGATAAAGACCGAATGCTCACGCTGCGCGCCACGCAGGGACTGAGTCCGGTCGCTGTCGGTAAAGTGCAGCTGCGACTGGGGCAGGGATTGACAGGGCTTGCGCTTAAGGAGATGCGGCCTGTCCGTGAGGGACGCGGCACGCAGAGCTCCAAGTTTCAACCAGTCAGAGGAATCAACGAAGAGCGCTACGAGGCCTTTCTGGCGGTGCCGATTCGGCGCGGTCTGGCGCGCGTCGGCGTGCTGGTGGTGCAGGACACCCAGCCGGATTATTTTGATGAAAAGGACGAGCAGGCGCTCAAGGCCATCGCGGCCCAACTGGCCACGGTGATTGAAAATGCCAACCTGCTACTGACGCTGCACCGGCAGGAGGATTCTGTAAAAATAGATACCCGCGCGATGCCGAAAATGATCAAGGGGCGTCCTGCCAGCGGCGGTGTGGCGCAGGGGCGGACGACGGTTCTTATTTCGGGGCACGGCGGAAGTTTTCAGCTGCCGGGCGGCTTTCCGCAAAATCTAACGGTGTATGATTTCGACCGCGCGCTGCAACAGACCGAGCAGCAGCTCAAGGATCTTCAGCGCCGCGCCGATGAGGAGCTTTCCGATGTGGCCCAGCTGATTTTCAGCGCGCATTTGCTGATTCTGGCGGACGAAGAATTCTCCGGCGAGATCCGGCGGCGGATTGTGGCGGGCGCGCCGCCAGCCGAAGCACTGGTGACGCTGGTGAATGCTTATATCGAAATTTTTTCCGCCAGTCCCAATCTGCGCCTGCAGGAAAAGGTGCACGACTTGAAGGATCTCGGCCACCGTCTGCTGGAGAATCTGTCCGGCGGGGAGCACGAGCGCGGCGATTACAGCGGACAGATTATTGTGGCCGATATGCTGCTGCCGTCGGATATTCTTAAGCTGGCGACCGAGAATGCGGAAGGGTTTATTGTGCAGGGCGGAGTCACCTCGCATAACGCCATCATCTGTCGCTCGCTCCAGAAGCCGATGGTGATGATTGATCCGCAGCAGCTGGAGCTTCTCTGTAAATCGTGTGACCTGTTGATGGATGGCGATCAGGGCGCAATTTTTATCCAGCCGACCGAAGAGGTGCTCAGAGAATATGCCGAATACCGCCGCGCGGCGGCCGAGCTGGAAACCGCGCCGCCGGTCAAAGAGGAGACGCGCACGGCGGACGGCACACGTATTCAGCTTTTCGCTAATATAAATCTGCTTAGCGACCTGAAGATGGCGCTGAGCTTCCGCACGGAAGGGATCGGGCTTTACCGCAGTGAGTTCCCGTTCATCATCCGCAACGCCTTTCCGTCCGAGGAGGAACAATACCAAGTCTACAGCCGGATTGTGGAAACGATGGGCGGACGCGAGGTGACCTTCCGCACACTGGATATCGGCGGCGACAAAGCGCTCTCCTATCAGAACGAAATAGAGGAGGCCAACCCGTTTCTGGGTCTGCGCGCCATCCGCTTTTCGCTGCTGCACAAAGATATTTTCGCGGAACAGCTGCGCGCCTTCCTGCGCGCCGGGGTCGGCGGCAACACGCGCATCATGTTCCCGCTGATTTCTTCGCTCGACGAATTCAGCGAGGCGCGCGATGTGGTGCGCGACTGCATGAATGAGCTTGATGCGCGCGGCGTGCCGTACAACCCCGATACGAAAATCGGCATTATGGTGGAACTGCCATCGGCCGTGGAGCTGATCGAAGACCTTGCCCGCGAAGTGGACTTTATGTCCATTGGCACCAACGACCTGATTCAGTACATGCTGGCGGTTGACCGGACCAATGAAATGGTTTCCAAACTATATCTGTCGCACCATCCGGCAATTCTGCGTGCGATTGAGCGGGTGGCTTCGGTGGCGAACAGACATCGCAAGGATGTTTCGGTCTGTGGTGATATCGCCATGGATCCGAAAATGATTCCTTTTCTGCTGGGAGCGGGCATCACCAAGCTGAGTCTGTCGCCGCGACGGGTGTATGAAATCCAGCAGGCGATTGAAAAGGTCAGCATGGAAAAAGCGGTCTATACGGCGCGCCGGATGCTGACCGCCAGTCGAATCAGCGACGTAGAAGCTATAATAAGTAGCTACAATTTTGATTCATAATACAATAAAGGCACAAAAATGTTCCGTGCTGTGAATGTATTGACGACAATACAACCATATCAAAAACCCCATTAGTTTTTATTTTAGAACAGGTTACAAATACTTTTATCATCATGAAATAATATTGGCATATCTAGTGCTAAAAACATACCGAAGTTAAAACAGGAGGTGTGTATGATGAAGAAAAGTATAGTTGGCAGAGCCGGTCTGCTCTGCGGTTTGTTCGGCATCCTAATGATGCTTGCGGGAAATGGATACGGTCAGGAAGCAGTGGCCGGAGCGGTGGCTGGAGTGGTGGCTGGAGCCGCCAGCGCCACACCGCCTGCGGTGATCAACTCAGGAGATACAGCATGGTTGCTGATAAGCACGGCGCTGGTTTTCCTGATGATCCCGGGGTTGGCCTTCTTTTACGGAGGGTTGGTCCGTAAAAAGAATGTGCTCTCGATCCTGATGCAATGTTTCGTGGTCATCTGTCTGATTACTCTGCAATGGGTGATCTTTGGATACAGCTTGGCCTTCGGCCCGGATGTAAAGGGTTTGATTGGTAATCTGGACTGGGCCTTCTTGAAGGGCGTTGGTGTGGATCCGTTTACCGGCTATGCCGCGACGATTCCGCATTCGGTCTTCATGATCTTCCAGGCCATGTTCGCCATTATTACTCCCGCGCTGATTCTCGGCGCCTTCGCGGAACGGATGAAGTTTTCGGCATTCTGCGTGTTTATGCTGCTGTGGTCCACGCTGGTGTACGATCCGGTCGCTCACTGGGTCTGGGGTTTGGGCGGTTTCCTGTCGCGCTTTGATGCGGCTGGCAACGCCGTGGCCGGAGCGCTGGACTTCGCTGGCGGTACCGTGGTGCATGTTAACGCCGGGATCGCGGCACTCGTAGCTGCGCTGGTTCTTGGGAAACGCGTTGGATCGATGTCTCCGCCGCATAACCTTCCGTTCGCTGTACTGGGCGCAGGACTGTTGTGGTTCGGCTGGTTCGGGTTCAATGCCGGCAGTGCGCTGGGTGCCAACGGACTGGCAGGAAATGCATTCGTAGCGACTCATGTGGCCGCTGCCGTCGCCGGGCTGACCTGGGCAATCTGTGACTTGCTGTGGCATAAGAAGGCCACGACGCTGGGTATGATCACCGGCGCCGTTGCGGGGCTTGTGGCGATTACACCGGCTTGCGGTTTCGTATCGCCGATGAGCGCCATCTGGATCGGCGCAGGCGTTTCGGTCATCTGCTTCATCTCGGTGACGTTTATCAAGTCTGTCTTCAAATATGACGACACGCTGGATGCCTTCGGCGTACACGGTGTGGGCGGTATCTGGGGCGCGCTGGCGACCGGTATCTGGGCCGAAAAATCGGTTGGCGGATTCGATGGTCTGCTGTACGGCAACCCGGGGCAGTTCCTGATTCAGCTCAAAGCGGTTGCGGTCACAGTAGTTTATTCTGCCGTGGCGTCGTTCATACTGCTGAAGCTGGTGGATAAACTCATGGGTCTGCGTGTTACCGAACACGAAGAACGGGTGGGGCTGGATCTGACTCAGCACAAAGAAGCCGGTTACACAACGATTGACTAACTGAAAGGAAGAAAATCATGAAATACATAGTCGCTATTATTCAACCCGATCGTCTGGATCCGGTGCTCGACCTGCTCGAGAAGAAAGAAATCCACCTGGTGACCGTTTCCACTGTAATGGGGCGCGGACGGCAGAAAGGCGTCGCGGCGGTTTACCGCAGTCACAAGGAGGCGGGCAGCCTTCTGAAAAAAGTGAAACTGGAAATTGTCGTCAACGAGGAGTTCGTGAAGCCGACGATTGACGCCATTACGGAAGGTGCGCGGACCGGAGAGATCGGGGACGGAAAGATATTCGTCCTGGAATTGAAAGAGTGCTTGCGCATACGGACCGGCGAAACCGGCCCTGTCGCCATCGGTTAATGAATTAAAAAGAATGCGTCCGCGCGGTTCGCGCGGGGAAAGGGACCGCCGGACGCACTCGGGATAAAAATTGAAAGAATAGAGAAGGAGAAAAGGAACCATGAAAAAAAGAATGATGATGCTAATGGCTGTGGCTCTGGCTGCAGGGGTTGTACATGCGGCGGATGTAAGCGCTACGGCGGATTTTGCCAGCGCCTATATCTTCCGCGGGGTTACGTATAACGATGGACTCGTATTTCAGCCCGGTGCGAAAATCTCCGGGTTTCCGATTCCGGAACAATACGGATCCATTGCGGTCGGCACATGGGCGAACTACGACATGGGCGATTACGACGGAGCAAAGAAAAAAAATGAGTTCTCGGAAATCGATTATTACGCGACCTACACTCTGCCAGTGAAGGTGGTTGATCTCAGTGCGACCTACACCGAGTATACTTATCCGAACAGCGCAAGCGAAGCGGACAGGGAAGTGGCCCTGAGCGTCGGTAAGGCAATTGGCGAAACCGGACTCTATCCGTCTCTTACCGTCAATTACGGGCTGGACGGTCTGGTTAGGGAAAACTGGTACATTCAAGGCGGTCTCGACTATACCAAAAAGCTGACGGAAGCATTGACCCTCTCTTCGGGTGTAAAAGTCGCCTATTTGGTCAATCATGCTGGTAAAGACGGCTTCAACGACGCAACGGCCAAAGTTGGACTAAGCTATGCCCTGACCCAAAACTGGGCCATCAACGCTTCGTTGAACTATGTCGCTCAGCTGGATGACGAAGTACTACTGGACACACCGGCCGGGGAGCCTTCGACCAGCGGCACTTTCGGATACGATACGCCCGTCTTTGGAACACTTGGCCTCTCCTGCAACTTCTAAGCGGACGAAAACTTATTGAAGAACCCGCCCCGGAATCCCGGGGCGGGTTTATTTTTCAAAATCTTGGAAGCCCGCTTCGCCAAGGCTATGCCGGCCGCAGAAAATGTGTCCAGACATTGGAGGCGGCGTTGAGGGCGCGGGCGCGGTGCGAGATTCGGTTTTTCACTTCCGCCGGGAGTTCGGCAAACGTCTGGTTATAGCCGTCGGGCATAAAGAGCGGATCGTAGCCGAACCCTTGATCGCCGCGCAGTTCTTCGATGATCATACCCTGCACAGAACCTTCGACCGTCAGCGGCTCCTCGCTGGGCAGGGCGAGTGCAATGACGGTGCGGAACCGCGCGCGGCGGTTCGGGTTCCCGGTCAGTTCGCGCAGAAGTTTTTTGTTGTTGTCGGCATACGTGCAGCCTTCGCCGGACCAGCGGGCCGAATAGACGCCCGGTTCGCCGTTCAGCGCTTCGACTTCCAGTCCGGAGTCATCGGCCAGCGCGGGCAATCCGGTGGCCTGGCAGATCTCGACCGCCTTTTTAATCGCGTTGGCCTCCAGCGTGTCACCGTCCTCGACGACATCGGGGATATTCGGAAAATCGAAGGCGGAGCAGACTTCCAGACCATGGAAATTAAAGATGGCGTGAATCTCTTCGAGCTTGTGCGGATTGCGTGTGGCGATGACGAGTTTCATGGGGCGGAGTGTGAAAGTTCAGGGAGCAGAGTTCAAGACCAGCTTAATTCAAATATGCGCTTGCGCACGGTGGGTGGAGAAGTTATGTTTTTCGGCCTTTCCCGTGCTCGGGTGGTGAAATTGGTAGACACGCCAGCTTGAGGTGCTGGTGGCCGTAAGGCTTTCGGGGTTCGAGTCCCCGCTCGAGCACCAATTTAAAGAAAAACCGCTCTCCTGATGGAGAGCGGTTTTTGTTTTTACGGTCTTATTCCGCTTACCAGGTCAGTGTGAGCGAGACACCCGCGAACCGTCCCGGCGGACGCTGACCGGGGAATGTCTGGAAGTTGTCGTTCCACGCATTGTTCAGCAGGAAAGCGAGCGTGGCGTAATCGGCCTTCGGCGGCGTGAAGCGCACGACGAACGAGCTGTCGGCTCCGAACTGTCCGTTTTCGCGCACCTCATTATCGGTCTGCCAGCGGAGCGACTGCACGGTGCCGATCTCAATCGGCTTGACCGGACGCCAGAGCAGGGAGGCTTGTGCAAGGTGTTCCGGATAATCCAGTGCGTAGCGCGAGGCGTAGTCATTGAAATCATCGGCTGTCTTATTTTTATAAATCCAAGTGTAGGCAAGCTGCATTTCGACATTCTGCGCCGGATACCAGCCGAGCTTGGCTTCGGTTCCATAAACGTCGAGATCACCGATGTCGGTGGCCTTCCAGCTGGCGGCCGGGGTTGCCTTCATCCAGTCCACGGTGTTATGCGAGCGGCGGTAGAATGCGGCGAGTTTCCAGTCTGTGTGTTCTGACGGAATTCCCTTGAAGCCGATCTCTGTCTGTTGCTCGGTTTGAGGTTCCAGAGTGGGGTCGCCGGCGCTGGCGGGCGAGAGATAGTAAAGCTCGGTATAGGAGGGCTGGCGCACGGTTTCGGTGTAGGAGGCAAACGCGGTCAGGTTGTCGGACAGCAGATATTCAGCGCCCGCCTGCGGCAGACAGTATGGCGATTCGCCGTCTAAAAATTCGGTACGCCCGCCCGCGGTGACTTTCAGCCGGTCACCCTGCCACTGCGGTAGCAGCGAAATCCCGCCGTGCGTGCGGTTATGATGACCCAGTCCTTGGAATGACGGTTGAGAAGCGCTAAATCCTGTGCTGGCAATGCGTTCTTCATCCGCATCGGCGCGCCAGCCGAGCGCCCAGCCATTGATTTCCATTGTGCGACCGTCAAAAAAGGCCGAGCCGACCTGAGAGCGGTGGCGATTCCAGTACGTTCCGTCTGGAACAGCATAGTAGTCGTTAAACTGGCGCCAGGAAACGCCGCCGCGCAGATAGTCGGCGTTTAGATCGCCTTTGCGGACAGCGAGATAAACGAGAGTGTCTTTGGTTTCTTCGGATGGCGGTCCCCATGTAGCCGGGGCGCCATAATAACCGCGCGCGCCGAATTCTTTTTTCTGATGCGCGACGAGAAAGTCAACCTGCGTGTCGTCTTCGCGGTACTGCATGTGGCCGCCGACATAATCGCGATCGTAGTCGTTGTCCTCATAATCAACGCCTTCGGCCGATTCGCGTCCGGCGAAGACGCCGATGCCGAGATGGTCAGTGAGCATCTGCTGTACCAGCGCGCTCTGCCAGTCGCGGTGATCCGAGCCGACACCCGCTTCCAGCTGTCTTTTTCCAACGATCGGAAGCAGACCGAAGCCGACGGTGCTGGTGAGGTGTCCGCCCTGATTATCGAGGCCGGTCAGAACCGACGGCCGCGAAAGCATCGCGGCAGGCACTGGCAGTTCAGCGTTAAAATGTTCGGTTTGCGGATTTCGCAACGTCAGTCCCCCCAGCGAAAGACCCGCTCCGCTGAAGGAACTGCCGCGGATCGAAAGATCGTTTTGTGAGCCGCCCTGCGAATTAAGCACCACACTCGGCTCGGCGCGCAGAACCTCATGAATCGCCGCGGTACCAGCCGTTTGCGCCGCGGCGGTCACCACAATCGGCGGAATGTTGGTGGAAATCTCTTCAGCATAAAGAGCTCCGGCGGTGAAAAGAGCCGCAGTTGCGATAAAAATTGTCTTCATAATATTTTCCCGGAACGTATGCTCTGAACGTTCAGGTTTAGAGCCGGACAACCTACCCGAACAGGCGGGGAAGTCCAATATTTTTAACAGGCAGAAAGGATCCTTCATGAACAGCGACAGAGTCAAAAAAGGAATGGAACGCGCCCCCCACCGCAGTCTGATGCACGCCTCTGGCTTGACCGATGCGGATATCAAAAAGCCGTTCATCGCCGTCTGCAACTCCTTCAACGAAGTGATTCCGGGGCACGTTCATCTCAACCAGGTTGGACGGCTCATTTGTGAAGCGATCCGCGAAGCGGGCGGAACGCCGCGCGAATTTAACGTCATTGGTGTCTGCGACGGAATCGCCATGGGTCACGAAGGAATGAAATTTTCTCTGCCCAGTCGCGAACTCATCGCCGACAGCGTCGAGACGATGATTCAGGCGCACGCCTTTGATGCGATGATCTGTATTCCAAACTGCGACAAGATTGTCCCCGGCATGCTGATGGGCGCGGTCCGTTGCAATATTCCCACCATCTTTGCCAGCGGCGGCCCGATGGCCGCCGGTCGGCTGGAAGACGGCCGTGTGGTTGACCTCATCAGCGTCTTCGAAGGCGTTGCACAGTGCAAAGCCGGCAAAATGAGCGAAGCGGATCTGCTCAAGCTCGAATGCGCGGCCTGTCCAGGCGCTGGCTCCTGCTCCGGTATGTTCACCGCCAACTCGATGAACTGTCTCTGCGAAGCGATCGGCATGGCGCTGCCCGGCAACGGAACTCTGCTGGCGATTGAACCCGCCCGCCGCGAACTTTGGAAAGAAGCCGCGCGCCGCGCTGTTGCGATGGCCAAAGCCGATGGCCCGAAACCGCGCGACATCATCACGCACGATTCCGTTGATAACGCATTCGTGCTCGATATGGCTATGGGCGGTAGCACCAACACCGTTCTGCATACGCTCGCCGTCGCCAACGAAGCCGGTATCGCCTACGACCTCGAACGCATCAACCAGCTTTCCAAAACCACGCCGAATATCTGCAAGGTTTCTCCGTCGTCGAGTTTCCATATCGAAGATGTGCGCGACGCCGGCGGCATCAGCGCCATCCTCGGCGAAATCAGTAAGATCAAAGGGCTGCTCAAACTCGACTGCCCGACCGTCAGCGGAAAAACGCTCGGTCAGAATATCGCCGGAGCCGTCAGTAAAAACGAAAAGTGCATTCATAAAGTCGAAGACGCCTACAGCAAACAGGGCGGCCTCGCCATTCTGCGCGGCAACATCGCCGCCGAAGGCGCGGTCGTGAAAAGCGCGGGCGTTGATCCGAAGATGCTCGTTCATAAAGGCCCGGCGGTTATTTTTGAATCGCAGGAGGAAGCGTGCGAAGGAATTCTCGGCGGAAAAGTCAAAGCGGGCGACGTCGTCGTCATCCGCTACGAAGGTCCGAAAGGCGGACCCGGTATGCAGGAAATGCTTGCGCCCACCAGCTACATCATGGGGCAGGGGCTCGGCGACAAAGTCGCGCTCATCACCGACGGACGTTTCAGCGGCGGAACGCGCGGTGCCTGTATCGGCCACATCTCGCCCGAAGCGGCGGAAGGCGGACCGATCGGTCTGCTCAAAACCGGCGATATCATCGAAATCGACATTCCGAACCGCAAACTGCACGCCGAAGTTTCTGACAAGGAATTCGCCAAGCGTAAAAAATCGTGGAAGAAACCCGCGCCGCGCTACACCACCGGATGGCTCGCCCGCTACGCCTCGCTCGCCACCAACGCCAGCAACGGTGCGGTGCTGAAAACGCAGTGCGACGTCTGCGACGTGTAACCGGTTAATGTGTTTCCAAACATTGGAAAAAGAAAAAGGAAACCTTATGAAAAAACGGGTTAGCTTCATCCTTGTATGGTTGGCTTTGGCGGGCGGGGTTCACGGCGCGGAAACGGTGAATAAAGTGGATTGGCCGGGCTTTCTCTCCCGCCTCGATATGAAGTGGGATCGTCTGCCGGACAAGTGGGAGTCGAGCGTTTTTATGGGGAATGGCCTGTTGGGCGGAAATCTTTTTCTCACAGAAGACGGCAAGACACTTCTTTGTGACATCGGTCGGACAGATGTCGTTTTAAAGAGCGGGTCGATAAAGAACCGTATTCCGATCGGAAGTTTGGCACTCAAGACTTCAGGAGAACTGGCGGGTGGCGATTTCCGTCTGGACTTATGGAATGCCGAAGTCACGGGGAAAATCAAAACGGCAAAAGGTGAGATTGGAATCCGGAGTTTCACCCATACCGATCAAATGGTTCAGGTCATCGAGTTGCGGCCAAGTTCTACTGAGGCCTGCTCATTTGAATGGGTGCCGGGACTTGCGGCTAATCCACGGTCGATCTACAGAAAAGAGCTGATTCCTGCGGATGAAGTGAATCCGCAGCCGAAGATGAGCGCGGAAGGCGATACGCACTTCGCCGAGCAGGCGCTCGTAACGGGCGGCGGCCACGTCACGGCGTGGAAAGAGATGGTCGGCAAGGACAGCTCTCGAGTTGTGCTGGTCACTGTCGGATACTCAGTGGAAAGCCTCGATGCGGCGAAACGGGAGGCGGTTTCTGCACTGGCGAAAGCGAGCGGCGATGGTCTCAACCGGCTGGTTGCGACTCACCGGGAATGGTGGAACAGATTCTGGCCCGCGAGTTTTCTCTCAATCCCCGACACACGGCTGGAGTCGTTTTACTGGATTCAACTCTACAAACTGGCCAGCGGAACGCGGGCGGATCATCCAATGCTTGACCTGATGGGGCCGTGGTTCCGTACGACGCCGTGGCCTCGCATCTGGTGGAACCTGAACATGCAGCTGACGTACTGGCCGCAGCTGGTCGCGAACCATCTGGATCTGGGCGAATCGTTCATGACGGCTCTCGATACGCACAGGAAAGAACTCGCGGAGAACGCCGCACCAGACAGCAGGGATTCGTATGCAATCGGACGCGCGTCCAGCTATGATCTGAGCAGCAAAGCTGGGGCGGAGCTCGGAAATCTGCCGTGGGCTCTTCACAACTATTACCTCCAATACCGATTTTGTATGGACGACACGATGTTGCGCGATCGGCTCTTTTCTTTGTTGAAAGGCTGCATGAACTATTATCTGAACATGCTGGAAGAAGGTGCTGACGGCTACTTACACATTCCTCGCGGGCTCTCGCCCGAGTATCCGGATCAGCCAAACCCGAACCCGGACTGCAACTACGATCTCTCACTTCTTCGATGGGGCTGCATGACGCTTCTGGATGCATGCGAACGGCTGAAAATCGACGATCCGCTGATTCCAAAATGGAGACAGACTCTCGAAAAACTCCGGCCCTATCCGGTCGACGAAAACGGACTGATGGTTTCCGCCTCGGTTCCTTTTGCCGTATCGCACCGTCATTATTCGCACTTGTTTATGATCTACCCGCTTTACACTATGAGTCTTGAGCAGCCCGAAAATTATGCGCTGGTAGTAAAGTCTCTGGATCATTGGATGGGGATGAAAAAACAGTTGCAGGGCTACTCATTCACTGGCGCAGCTTCGATCTCAGCACTGATGGGACGCGGGGACGAAGCCTTGCGGTATCTGGATCTGCTCATCGCAGGCGAGCGAAAGTTTATCCATCCGAACACGATGTACACGGAGTCCGGGCCGGTAATTGAGACGCCGTTGTCTGCTGCGAAGTCTCTACAGGATATGATTTTGACCAGCTGGGGTAACAAGATTCGTGTTTTCCCCGGCGTGCCTGCGGCGTGGAATGACATCACGTTTGACCGTCTGCGGACCGAAGGGGCGTTTCTTGTCAGCGCCGTCCGGAAAGACAGCAGGGTTTGCTTCATCCGTATCGAAAGTTTGGCAGGCGAACCCTGCCGGCTGGTGACAGATATGGCCGATCCAAAAGGAGCTGGCGTGACGGTGAAGAACGTCGGAGAGAATGATTACGAGCTGGACCTCAAGAAGGGACAGTCGGTGATTCTGACGCCCGGCGGAGCCGCGACGGATCTGACGATCGCTCCGGTAGATTCCCGGAAGGATCGGGAAAACTACTACGGATTACATTGAGAGGTCGCGGTGTCTGTGAATAAAAAATTCCAACCACTGGAAAAAGAAAAAGGAGGTCTCATGAAAAAACAGTCTGGCTTCATTCTCGTATGGTTGACTCTGGCGACGATGGGTTATGCGCAGAACATCCAGCTTCCCGCGCCGCAGAAGACCGGCGGGATGCCGCTGATGGAAGCACTTAACGCACGGCAGACCCAGCGCACCTTTTCAGCGAAGCCGCTGAGCGATCAGCAACTTGCCGATCTGCTGTGGGCCGCCTTCGGGATCAATCGTCCTGACGGAAAACGCACCGCGCCCAGCGCCCGCAATATGCAGGAGATCAGTATTTACGTCGCGCTGCCGTCGGGGCTTTATCTCTATCAGGCGCAGCTGAACACGCTGGAGAGGATTCTGGATCAGGACATCCGCGCTCAGACCGGCAAACAGCCGTTTGTGAAAATCGCGCCGGTCTGTCTGATTTTCGTGTCCGACTATGACCGTATGAAAAACCAGGCGGAATTCTACTCCGCCACCGACACCGGCTACATCAGCCAAAATGTTTACCTCTTCTGCGCCTCCGCCGGATTGCACACGGTGGTGCTCGGTTCGGTAGATAAAGAGCCGTTGCAGACCGCCATGAAACTTAAGCCGACTCAGCATGTTATGCTGACCCAGCCGGTCGGCCTTCCGCCTGAAGCGGCGGCCCAATAGACCTTATTCCAGGCTGATGTAACAGCTGGGCGTAAAGCGCGGCGAACAAACGGCAAAGAATATCAGATCGTCTTTGCCGGTATTGGTGATACGTTGCGGCGTATCCAGCGGGATGCAAACTACATCGCCGGCGATGACGGGTGCCGCCTCAAAATCTCCGATTTCCACTGAACCCTGTCCGGAGACGATAAGATAGCGTTCGTCCGTGCCTCGCAATTTGTGCCACGCCGTCGTTACGCCCGGCTTTACCCGCGCCCGGGCGATAGAAACGGTTTCGTCGACCGGATCGTTTGCTGCTTCCGTAATAAAACAACGTTCATTTGTTTCAAATTCGTCGGCGATTGCAAATTTCCGGACTTCCGCGCGCACCATAGGATTCCTATTTTACCAGTACGGTCAGCCGGCGAATCGTATATTCCGCCGCATTTTTGCTGAAGGTCCAGTCCGGCTGACCAGATGGCGCATTCCCGATACCGATGTCCACAATTCCGGCACTTCCCCAGCGGTTGACGGCAAAGACCGTTTGTTTTTCTTTCCAGTTGTGAACCTGCATACACCCGTAGCCGGGAATTTTGTCTGTCGGGTTGTCGCCGAAATCAAATAGTTTGGCATCCGCGCCGGGGATGTTCTGCCGATTTGCGCCGTCATAGTTTCCGGGCCAGAATTCGATGTTTCCACCATCTGAATCGGTGCAAGGGAGCACACCCTGCACATTGCTCCGGACAGTCAGGTTGCTGACCGCCTGCATAAAGCGGGCTCCACTGGAGTTGACCGGAATGCCTGTCTTTTTTAGAGTATCGGTGAAGCGATCCATAGAGACGAAAGCATACTGTTTCGTGCCGTCTTTCTTTTCCAGTTCAAGGTGGTACGCGATTTTGCTGAACGGGGCCGTGTCTTTGTCACTGTTATCAATGGAGTACAGAGGAGCTTCGGTCGCGTAGTTCACGGTCTCAGGAATGCTCAACTGATAAATCGTCCGGTAGCCTTCCGCTTCAGGGGGAAGTTGAGCCGGTGCAGCGGCGACAGGGGCTGTGACATCCGGAACGGAAAGGTCACCTGCGCGGAAAGCCGCAGTCGGCAGCCCGGCCCTGTTTATAAGATTGGGTGTGGCGAGTTTGTGCCATGCAAAGCGAACCGCTACCGGTTCAGGAACCTCGCCGGACTGAACGATCACCGCATTGCCATTGATTTTTGCCTGCGCCGGTTTG
>JBAWXO010000004.1:0-19141 GCA_037144035.1 Kiritimatiellales bacterium | reverse complement strand
GGTCGCTGCTTTGTTTCTCGGTGCAGCGCAGCGGAGTCGAGGCATCAACGGCGGGCTGATAAAGGATCTTCGAGAAATCGAGCCCTTTGGCTTTCCAGTTTTCCACCGCTTCCCGGACGTCGAGCAGTTCGCGGTGCCCGACCATTTCATCCATCGTGCGGAACCCGATCTCCGCCATGATCTGGCGCAACTCTTCGGCGACGAAGCGGAAGAAGTTGATGACATATTCCGGTTTGCCGCAGAATTTTTTACGCAGTTCGGGATCCTGTGTAGCGACGCCGACCGGGCAGGTATTCATGTGGCAGACGCGCATCATGATACAGCCGAGCGTAATCAGCGGGCCGGTCGAGAACCCGAATTCTTCGGCACCGAGCAGGGCGGCTACAGCGACATCGCGGCCGGTCAGCAGCTTGCCGTCGCATTCAACGCGGATCCGGCTGCGCAGTTTATTCAGGATCAGCGTTTGCTGGGCTTCGGCCAGACCAAGCTCCCACGGCAGACCGGCGTGCTTGATAGAGGATTGCGGCGAAGCGCCGGTTCCGCCGTCGTAACCGCTGATGAGCACGAGATCGGCTTTGCCTTTTGCCACGCCGGCCGCAACGGTACCGACGCCGACCGCAGAGACCAGCTTGACGGTAACGCGCGCCGACGGATTGGCGCTCTTCAAGTCGTAGATGAGCTGCGCGAGATCTTCGATGGAATAAATGTCGTGATGCGGCGGCGGCGAAATCAGCGTCACATACGGCGTCGAAAAGCGCGTTTTAGCGATCCACGGTTTTACTTTGTGGCCGGGCAACTGTCCGCCTTGGCCGGGCTTGGCGCATTGAGCCATCTTAATCTGAAGTTCATCGGCGTTGGTCAGATAGTTGCTGGTGACACCGAAGCGCGCCGAAGCCACCTGCTTGATGGCCGAGCGGCGCAGGTCGCCGTTTTCGTCCGGCAGAAAGCGGTCTTCATCTTCGCCGCCTTCGCCGCAGTTGCTCTTGCCGCCGATGCGGTTCATGGCGATGGCGAGTGTTTCGTGCGCTTCCCGGCTGATGGAGCCGTAGGACATGGCTCCGGTTTTGAAACGCTTAACGATCGCGGTCCACGGCTCGACTTCACTGAGCGGAACGGATTGCAGATCCTTCTTGAATTCAAAGAGGCCTCGCAGGGTGTAAACGGTGCGGTTATCGTGGTTGATCAGGTCGGAGAATTCTTTGAAGCGATCGGCATTATCGGTGCGGACGGCTTCCTGTAATTTGGCGATGGCCAGCGGATTGAGCAGATGTTCTTCGCCGTTGCGGCGCCACTTGTATGCGCCGCCGATATCGAGCGGAAGATTTTTATCAGCCGGACGTTTCGGAAACGCAGACTGATGGCGCGCGCTGATTTCACGGGCGATGCCATCAAGACCGATGCCGCCGATCCGCGACGCCGTGCCGGCGAAGTAAGCGTCGATCACTTCATTATTCAAGCCGACCGCTTCGAAGATCTGCGCACCGCGATAGCTGTGCAGTGTGGAGATGCCCATTTTCGACATCACTTTGAGCAGACCCTTGTTGATGGCGTAGACAAAATTTTTCGCGGCGGCTTTCCATTCGATGCCGGTGAGATGGTTCTGTTTGATCATGTCGGCCAGAATCTGGCCGACCATGTAGGGATTGACGGCCCCAGCGCCGTAGCCGATCAGCAGAGCGAAGTGGTGCACTTCGCGCGGCTCGCCGCTTTCGACAATCAGTCCGCAGCGCGTGCGCTGGAGTTTTCGAATCAGGTGATTGTGAACCGCGGCGGTCGCCAGCAGAGCAGGGATAGGCGCGTTTTCCTGGTCGGCCAGCCGGTCGGAAAGGACCAGCAGGGTATAGCCGTTTTCAATCGCCTGCGAAGCGTCCGCGCACAGCTTGTCGAGCGCGGCGCGCAATCCTTCGCCGCCCTCTGCAACTTTGTAGAGCATCGGCAGGGTGATAGCTTTGAGGTTGTCGTGTTTGAGTTTACGGATACGGGCGAGTTCGTCGTTGGTGATAATCGGATGCTCGAGTTTGAGCTGACTGCAATGTTTCGGGGTTTCCGCGAAGAGATCCTGTTCCGCGCCGATATTGGTGATGAGCGAGGTGACGCATTTTTCGCGGATGGCATCGAGCGGCGGGTTGGTGACCTGCGCGAAGAGCTGCTTGAAGTAGTTGTAAAGAATCTGCGGTTTTTCGGCGAGCACCGCCAGCGGCGTGTCGATGCCCATCGAGCCGGATACTTCTTCCGCTTCTTTAGCCATCGGCGCGATGACCTGGCTGATATCTTCCATGGTGTAGCCGAACATGCGCTCGCGCTGCAGCAGGGCTTCGGGGTCGCATCCCTGCGCCTCTTCCGGCGGCAGACTGGAGAGCGGAACAAGATTTTCTTTGACCCATTTGCCGTAAGGCTGACCGGAGGCCAGCTCGTGCTTAATCTCTTCGTCGGGCACAATGCGGCCCTTTTCCATATCGACGAGGAACATGCGTCCCGGTTCGAGGCGGCCTTTGCGTTCCACGTTGGCGGGGTCAATATCCATGATGCCGGTTTCGGAACTCATGATGACATAACCGTCTTTGGTGACGATGTATCGCGACGGGCGCAGGCCGTTGCGGTCGAGAATGGCGCCGAGACAGGTTCCGTCGGTGAAAGGAATGGAAGCGGGACCATCCCACGGCTCCATCAAACAGGAGTGATATTCGTAGAACGCTTTTTTCTCTTCGCTCATGGTCTTGTGGTTCTGCCACGCCTCGGGAATGAGCATGCTCATAATGTGCGGTAGCGAGCGGCCGCCGTGATAAAGCAGCTCAACGGCCTGGTCGAGCGAAGCGGAGTCGGAAAGTCCCGGCTGAATAATCGGGAAGAGGCGATCGATATTGTCGCCGAAGAGACGGGATTTCAGAAGGCCCTGACGGGTGTTCATCCAGTTAAAGTTTCCGCGCAACGTGTTGATTTCGCCGTTATGGCAGAGAACGTGGAACGGCTGGGCGAGTTTCCATGCCGGGAAGGTGTTGGTGCTGAAACGCTGGTGAACGAGCGCCAGCGCACTGGTGAAATCTTCGTCCAGCAGGTCGGGGTAGTAGAACTCCATCTGCTCGGGAAGCAGCAGCCCTTTGTAGATGATAATTCGGCAGGTCAGTGTCGGGATGTAAAAGTCGTCTTTGTTTTTCAGATCAGAATGGAAAATCCGGTTTTCGGCCACTTTGCGGATGATGTAGAGCATGCGGTCGAAGGTGCGAGGGTCAGACACACCTTTGCTGCGGCCGATGAATATCTGCATGATGAAAGGTTCAGAGGCGCGGGCGGTTTCTCCGATCAGCCGGTTGCAGGTGGGCACCGTACGCCAGCCGATCAGTTTTTGTCCTTCTTCCCTAACAGCCTTCTCGAGCATTTCCATACAGGTTTTGCGCTGGGCTTCATCCTGCGGAAGAAACACCAGGCCGGTGCCGTATTCCTGCTCGGCGGGGAGGGCGATGCCGAGCTTTTCACATTCCTTCTTATAGAAGGCGTGCGGGATCTGAAGGAGAATGCCGGCGCCATCACCGGTCAACGGATCGCAGCCGCAGGCGCCGCGGTGGGTGAGGCGCACCAGAATTTCGAGCGCATGATGAATGATGTCATGCGACTTTTTGCCGTGCAGATTACAGATGAATCCGACCCCGCAGGCATCATGCTCATTTTCCGGATGGTACAGACCTTGCGGTTGCGGAAAACCTTTTTGAAACTCTTCTTTCATATTCATTTCTAAAACCCCAGTGGCTCAAGCGTCCGGATAGTATGCTTTTTTGCTGGTTAGTCAACTAATCAAAAATACAAAACAATACACTTGTGTCGCCAACACGCATGGTGTTACGTTTTTGTCAGTATATTTTAAATCGTGAACAATAAAGCTCGGTTAGAATTCCAGGAGGTCGATTAGCGACAAAATGCTGCCAAGATCTTGAGCGGCAAAAACCAAGAAAAAGCTGGAAGTCAGTTACATTATTGTTTATAAAATTTTGAATAATACAAATTAGGAACCAAACTATGCCTAAGCCAGCCGAAAATTCAGGACAGAGTGAAAAGGAACTAGCCATCCTTTACCAGATTTCCCAGGCGGCAGCGACGCGTCCGCATACCGTTTCGGAACTGCTGATCGAAGTTCTGGACATCATGGAAACTGAACTTGGTGTTGTGTGCGGAACTTTCACGTTACGCAAACCGGACACCGATATTTTCGTTATCGAAGCTTCGCGAGGACTGACGGCGGAAGAGAAAAAACGCGGACAGTATAAGCTGGGCGAGGGGATCACCGGACGCGTGGCTCAGACCGGACAGTCGGCCCTTATTCCCGATATCACCAAAGATCCGCGCTTCCTGAATCTCACCAAGTCGCGAACGAACAAACAAACCGCCTTTATTTGTGTGCCGGTTATCTGCCGGAAAGCGGTGATCGGCACAATGAGTATCGACCTTTCCCTCACCTCGGATGTCGAAGAGCTTCGTCGCTACCAGCGTTTTCTGGAACTGGTCGCCAACATTCTGGCCGAAGCCGTTGCCAGTATTCGTGAAGAGCTTGAAGAGCGCGAAGGGCTCATCTCTGAAAATGAACGGCTGCGCCGCCAGCTCGGCGACCGCTACCGCATGAACAACATCATCGGCAACTGTAGCGCCATGCGCTCGGTCTACGAACAGATCGTGCAGGTCGCCGAGAGTACAGCGACCGTTTTGATTCGCGGTGAATCCGGAACAGGCAAAGAGCTGATCGCACGCGCCGTCCACTACGGCAGCGAGCGGCGCAATAACGCTTTCATCAGCGTCAACTGCGCGGCCTTGCCGGAAAATCTGATTGAAAGCGAGCTCTTCGGCCACGAGAAGGGTGCCTTCACCGGAGCCACCCAGCAACGTAAAGGTCGTTTTGAATTGGCCAACGGCGGGACCATCTTTCTGGATGAAATCGGCGACATTTCTCCCGCCGTGCAGGTGCGGCTGCTGCGGGTTCTGCAGGAAAGAACCTTTGAGCGTGTCGGAAGTTCCGAAAGCGTGACCGTCAACGTGCGCATATTGGCCGCCACCAGCCGTAATCTCGAAAAAGAGATGGCTGACGGGGCTTTCCGGGAAGACCTTTATTACCGCCTCAACGTATTTCCGATCATTCTGCCGCCGCTACGCGAACGCCGTAGCGATATCATGCTGCTGGCCGACCACTTCCTGCAGAAGTACGGAGAGATGTACGGCAAAAATATTAAGCGGATTTCAACATCCGCGATCAACATGATGATGGCCTATCACTGGCCGGGCAATGTGCGCGAACTCGAAAACTGTCTGGAGCGCGCGGTGCTGACCGCGTCCGATGAAGTGGTTCACGGCTACAATTTGCCGCCGTCGCTGCAAACCAGTGACGAGACGCACACCTCGATTTTTCCGAAAGACGGGGCCGACATCAAAACGATGGTCGAGAGTTACGAAAAAGAAATCATCATTGATTCGCTCAAAAAACATCGTGGTAACGCGGCGGCCAGCGCCCGTTACCTCAACACTACCCAACGCATCATCAACTACCGCATCCAGAAGCTCGGCATTAATCCCGACGACTACAAATAACCGATAGGGGCTCCAGAGTTTTGAAGGCAGAAAGACGGTCGGGGGAAAAGGATTCGTCCGATATGATTTAAAAATATTCTTTAGAGAAGTATTTTATCTTTTTTGCCAAAAAAAACTTGCACCGATTTTTGCAGCAAGTTTCAAGCGCTAAATATCCGTGACGGGCTGACGGGGGTCAATGGTTGAAACAGCATTAAAAAATATTTGTTACACTGAGATTGAAGCCCGGCGGTTACACCTTTTCGGAATTTTATACGCTAGACGACCCGTGCGCCGGATGCAGGCGTAACGGCAAAAATTTCCGGCGCCAGCCCCTTACCCGTGCAGAAGGATTTTACCTTGTCAGAGATGAGCCGCGCCTGATCTGTATGCACCATGACGATAGCGCTTCCGCCGAAACCGCCGCCGGAGAGACGGGCGCCAAGCGCACCGGCGGCGCGGGCCGCTTCAACCACGACATCCAATTCCGGACAGGAGTTTTCAAAGTTTTCGATCGAGCTCTGATGTGATTCAAAAAGGAGTTGTCCGAATGCCGGAAGATTTCCGTTGCGGATCAGTTCAACACCACGCTCCACACGGTCGATCTCGCCGATGACGTGAGCAGCTCGTTTCGCCGCGCCCGCTGTAATCCGGCGCCGGTTCTCAGTAAACTCTGCCGGCGATACATCCCGCAGGGCGGTGACCGGATGCGGCAGAAGCTCTGCCAGTTGCGCGGCGGCATGTTCACAGCGTTCGCGCCTTTCATTATAAGGCGAATCGGCCAGACTATGTTTGACGTGCGGGTTGACGACCAGAAATTCGATATCATCCGGCAGCTTGACGGACGAAACGTCCAGTGTCCGGAAATCGGAATGAATCAATCCGTGATCGCGACCAAAAATGCTGGAGAACTGATCGAGCAAGCCGCAGTTAGTTCCTGCAAACTGGTGCTCGGCTCGGCGGCAGAGACGGGCGATCTCCTTTTTGTCGATGGTGGCATCGAGGATTTTGAGAACGGCATAGGCGGCGGCAACTTCGAGTGCAGCGGAACTTGAAAGTCCAGCGCCCATCGGGATGGATCCCATAAGGGTGCAATCGAGGCCATCAATTTTTTCATCCAGATGCTCCTGAATAAAATGGAAGACACCCTTGATATAGTTGGCCCAGTCGAATCCGGGGACTTTTTCGATATCGGAAGTGTCAAATGCGGCCATCTGGTCGACGTCAACCGCCAGCAGATGGATGCCGGAACGGCCGGAGCGGGAGATGCAAAAACAGTTGCCCAGATTGATTGCTGCCGAAAGGACAGTGCCGTCGTTATAGTCGGTATGATTGCCCAACACTTCAATACGGCCGGGAGCCCACGCAATGCTTTCAGGCTGTTTGCCGAAATTTTCGACGTGGGCGGCGACGGTTTTTTCTATAACATTAATTTTATTCATCAAATCGTCCTCCATTACAAAAGGAGATCAATTAAGCTTTTATTTTTACCATCGAGAAGCATAAAAAGTGCATTATTAACAAAGCGAGAGCGACGATGTCAGTGAACAATGAGGCATTCGGAAAGAATTTTTACGGAGAAGATGTTGAACTCTTTACGCTGACCAACGCGCAGGGTGTCAAGGTTCGCATCATGACCCACGGAGCGACCGTTCTTTCGCTGGAGGCTCCGGACCGAAACGGAAAGATGGCCGATATTGTTCTCGGCCACGACACGGCGGCGGAGTATGTGCAGGCGACTCCATATTTTGGATGCGCGGTCGGACGTTTCGCCAACCGGATCAAGAACGGGAAATTCAAACTCGGCGGGAAAGCGTACACACTGTCGCAGAATAACGGGCCGAACGCGTTGCACGGCGGACTGCGCGGTTTCGACAAAGTAGTCTGGGCGGCGAAACTCCTTGAATCGAGTAACACGGTTCGCATGACCTATGTCAGCGCCGACGGCGAAGAAGGGTTCCCCGGCGAAGTCAAAACTGTGGTGACGTATACGCTGACTGAAGCTGGCGGACTGAAAATCGACTACAAGGCTGAAACGACCAAGGCAACGCCGTACAACATCACGAATCACTCCTACTTCAATCTGGCGGGGCATGATGCCGGAACCATTGGAAAACAAACCCTGATGATCAATGCTGACACCTTTCTGCCAACAAATGAGACCGCTATTCCAACCGGCGAATCGGTACCGGTTGCCGGGACGCCATTCGATTTCCGCACCCCGCATGCTATCGGAGAGCGAATAAATTCGGATCATGAGCAGCTTCGGTTCGGCAACGGCTACGATCACAACTTCTGCTTGAACAAAAAGTCAGAAGGCGAACTGAGTTTTGCCGCTCGTGTCGAAGCCCCGGAAAGCGGCCGTGTGATGGAGGTTTATACCACCGAGCCGGGCATTCAATTTTACACCGGTAACTTTCTTGATGGAACGCTGAAGGGGACGGGGGGCTGCAAATATGTCTGCCGCAGCGGATTTTGCCTCGAAACCCAGCACTATCCCGATTCGCCGAATCAGCCTCAGTTCCCGAACACCATTCTGCGTCCGGGAGAAACCTTTCGGTCACAGACCATCTACAAATTCATATGAGGTGGTGAAAGCTTCAATTCTGTGATGCGGCCAGTCACTGAAGTAAAAACTGCCCGTCTACGAAAATATGAGTTAAGAAAAGTTAGGGAAAGGCGGTCGCGGCTTTCTGTCTTCTATTCTTTACGCCGATAACTTCGCGGGGTGTTTTTGGTTTCTTGTTTAAAGGTGCGGCAGAAGGCCTGCGGCGAGCCGAACCCCGCTTTTTCCGCAATGTCGGCAATTGGAAAATCAGTGGTTCGCAAAAGGGACATGGCGCGGTTGAGGCGGTAGTTTTGGATATAGCTTCCCAGTGGAATGCCAGCTGTTTCTTTTAAAACCGCTCGCAATCTGGATTCAGACAGGTTGAGTTTTCCCGCCAAGTCGGCAACCATAACCGGTCGTCCCCGCCATTCGGCCATCAGGCGGTTAATGGTTCGAAGCAGGCTGTCGCCGGATTCCTGCGGGAGATCCGTACCGGAAGTCAGTCTGTCCCTTCGCAGAGAGAGCAGCAGCCGGACGAGTGCGGCTTGCAGTTGCGCATCTTGCAGCTCACTCTGACAGTCCGGATCGGAACAGCGGAGCCATTCCTCAAGCAACTCATTTTCAGCCTGAACCGACCTGCTGCTTGTATTTACAACCCGGTCTCTAAGCGGCTCGAGAGAGGTGTCTGCTTCCAATTCAAAGGTACAAAAAAGCCATTTCAACTCGTGTGAGGCCATCTGGCTGAAGTGATGAAATTGATAAGGATGAATGAGCAGTGCCTGCCCCGGACTGAATGAAAGCGATAGATGGTCGACATGTATATGTCCGCTGGTTTGAAGATTGAGTACCAGCACGAACCTGTGATGTGAACGGTTTTGCGGCGCTCCCTGCTGTAATTTATCTTTAATCAATCTGGAAAACATCAGGATGTTCGTGGGGGATGGCAGTGTGCCTTTCCCGATTCCTCTGAAATAGTCTTGCGGTTCTTTGAGTGCGCATATGGTTTTCCCTATCGAGTTCATATCCAAAGAATGAAGAGGCTGATTTGATAAGTCAATATTGTTAAAAATAAAGTCAAAACAGGCAAATTATTAATCTTTTAGTTATTGGCGCTTCCCTCCATCATTAGCCCATATGAGGTGAGGCGTGTGTTTGAAATAAATGTTTCCTCCAGTATGAAGGGGTACCGCCGAATATCGGTCTGTCAGGAGGAAGGGAATGTCTAAAGTGAAGGCAACCTGCGAAATAAACAGCACAGAATGGATGCGTACAAAGCCGGATATACTGCTTTACCATCCAACAGGGAAATATGACGGAGATAATGAGCATCTGATTGTCTTTGAGACCGCTTCGGGCAAGGAGCTGCTGGCTCTCTGGACGCAAAGTTCATTGGAGGGGCAAGGCGATAACCGACTGATGCTTGCACGCTCCACTGACGGTGAGAAATGGGGAACGCCTGTTCGGATTGCAGGAGCCCGGCCCGGCAGCGGTGATTTTCAGGCGAGTTGGGGTTGGCCTGTCGTTGTAAAAACCGGGAGAATTTATGTTTTCTACACGAGAGAGATGGAGGAAGTGGACCTTCACCGGCAGGGCTGTGGCACATTAGGGTGCATATATTCTGATGATGACGGTCATAACTGGATCGCGGGCGTAAACATCCCTATGGCAAGAACACCGTATGACCATCCAAACCCGCGCGTGCCCCGCAATTGGATAGCCTGGCAGAAACCGATACACGACAGTCAGGGTCGGTGGTTCAATCCTTACGGCTGCTGCACCAGTCCTGAGATCGTTAAGAAAAAATATCCGCACTGGATCTATGTGGAAGTGCGCTCATACTTTTTACGTTTTGAAAATCTTGATCTGGCCCCGGCACCCGAGGACATCAAAATCACCTGGCTGCCGAAAGATTCTGTCGGGCTGGAAGTGCCGCAACCCATGTATCCGGAGCTTGTATTTGCCGGGGAGCCCAGTGTCGTACTGCTTCCTGACGGTCGGCTGTTCTGTATCGTAAGAACATTTACAGGGTTTTTATGGTATTGCGTTTCCGCAGACGACGGCCTTTCCTGGACAGCGTTAAAACCGTTGCGTTACTGCGATGAAGGTGGATTGATCAATCAGCCGCTTGCTCCGAGTCCGATATACAGCCTCGCAGACGGACGTTACATTCTGCTGTACCACAATAACCCCGGAACAAAGGGTGTTCACAGCCAATATAACGTTGACTGGGGCGATGTTAATCACCTGAACTACATTAGAAACCCCGCGTACCTCGCATTGGGCGAATTCCGTCCGGACGCAGAACAGCCCGTATGGTTCAGTCAGCCTGTGGTTTTTGTTGATACAGATGACGTCGTCTACGGACCGAAACAGACGGCGGAAGCCGCAACGTATCCAAGCTTAACCGAACACAAGGGGAAACGTGTTCTCTGGTATCCGGACAGAAAACATTTCCTGCTCGGGAAGTATATTGCCGATGAGACACTTGAAAAATTACACGTTCCTGCCTGAAGGAAGGCCTAATTATGAAAACAATAATTATCACATACGCTCTAATGCTGTTTTTCGCTCCGATTCTTACTGAAGGAACGACTGTGGCGTGGAAGGTGCAGGATGGTAACTGGGAAAATCCTTCATGCTGGACAGACGATCGCGTGCCGTCCGCAGGCGCAACCGTTTTAATTGAGAACGGGGGCCGTTCCTTTTTGACCGGATCGAGCAATGAGGTTTCCTTCGGCGACCTTCAGGTTAACCATACAAGCGAGCTCAACTTCACAGCTGCCGGCGTAATACGATTCAGCGATGGATATTTTGGCGCCAATGATAAAGCCGAGGCACTTCATTCCAGTGTAAGGGCTGCGACGGTGAAGCAGACTGGGTCCACGGTAAAGTTTGCAGGCTCATTACGCCTGGGGAAAGGCAGTTGGTCTAAGGTCGTATACGATATTAATAACGGAAATCTGGAAGTGGGTAAGGATATTATTTTGGCAGAGGTTGATAACGGGAAAAATTCTCAGGTCGAGATCAACTTGAAAAACAGCGACCTGACCATCGGCCTGCGCGGGGGAAGTTTTAAGATCGGCCCTGAAAAAGGCGGTTATAAAAATATTTACGTTAACCAGAGGGGAGGAAGCGTTCGCGTATTGAACAAGGGCGACTTTCTGCTGGGCGGGCGAAACAGCACGTCACGCTATACGCTGGAGGGCGGAAGCATCTATGTGGACGGGAACCTGAAGCTTCGCAGCATATCAGCGGGAATTAATATTTTGGAAATAATAGGGAAAGGCACTGACAGTAAGTCGTCCGGGATTGCTGTTAAGGGCAGTTTTATGCAAGAAAGGCCGACTGATTCATGGAGGGCGCAGAACGTCTTGAGGTTTGTAATAGATGCGTCAGGCCTCGCAGCGATTGAAATTGCCGGGAAAGCGTCTTTCGGGCAGGGCTCTCTGTTGCAGATGGATTTCGCGAAAGGTTACAGTCCTGTTGCGTCAACAAATGCACCGTTCTACGGTCATCACGATCCGCGCAATATCAATTTTCAATACACCGTTATCCGCGCCGCTGAAATCATTGGAATGCCAGTCATAGAAAATGACTATAATTGGCAAGTGAGCGTTACTAATTCTTCTCTGGTATTAACCTATTGGCCTTACGGCGTACCATGCGACGCGCCTGAGTCGGCATTTTTTGCCGGATTTGATGGTGACAGTGAAGGATCATTTGACGGCAGTGACAGTAAATCACCGGTCAAGGCTCACTTTGTCAATGGATCTACCCGAGCCGGATTGCTTCCAGAGAAGGGCCTCGCCGGCAGCTTTTGTTTAGATACAACACGTCCGATAAACACGAAGCGGGGTCCGGCTGTCCCAGTGTATGAGAACGAGAAATTCCTTGATTCAATTGCAGATTCTAAATCGTTTACTATTACTGGCTGGATTAATCGGCCTGGCAATTACGAAGATGAGGACGTAACAGATCAATTTGTTTTGAATTTTCCCGGGCTGTTTTCGATTTCCAGTAACGGAAGATATCCGAATATCATCTATTTGCGGTTAGGTGAGGGGCCGGCTGGCGACAGGGAAAAAACAAACCAGGTCGATCCTCCTAAAAATTCTGCGATTTCAAGCTCCTGGATACACAGCTTTGCTCCGGAAGACCGATGGGTGTTCTTTGCCATCACCTATGATGGAACGCAAGAAAAGGATAATGTAAATGTGTATTACGGGTACGAGGAGTATCCTGTTATCAGAGATAAGCATGCGAGTGTTCCGCCCAAAGCTGCTAACAGCAGTAAAATTAGAAAGCTCGTGATCGGTGCGTCTGACGTAAATGGCGAGAAGGCATTCAAAGGTCTTATTGACAATATCAGAATTTATTGTGATACGCCGTCTTCGAGTGGTGCGCTTAGTGCCTTGCAGCTTGAAAAAGTGAGGAAAACTGATCTGGCGCTGCGCAATGTCCCGCATGCCGATGCTTTGCAACAGCCGTCTCAAGTTAATGACAGGAATGCGGCCATTGAGTGGCGCGGGAATCTGGCGGCTCATCAGGTCGGTGTCGCGCAGGATGTATTTACTGATCGCGCGCCGTCTGTAACTGCGCAAAGACCCATCAGCCTTCCTCGAGGAGGGAAGGGCTTTTTCAAGATGGCGATCAAGTCAGATGTTGAGGGCGTTTGCAAGATGCAGATACGGCCCCTTAATGGCCCGGGCGGCAAGATCATTGATGTCGGCAGCCTGCTGTATGAACTTAAGCCGGTGTATGTAGAAAAAAATGTCAACGGCCCTTACGGTAGCGATCTCCGGCTTATGTCCGCGGGATATTTCCAGGAGTTTCAAACCCGTAAGGCTCCATTCAGTGTGCCGGAGGTAATGGTTCCCGCAAAGGATATACAGTTGCGCCCGGGCGCATTTCAATATGTTGCACTGGAGGTTAAAATTCCCACAGGCGCGGTAGCAGGATCGTATTCAGGGGCCGTGAGCTTTACTCGGGGAGGAAACAGCGTTGAAGTGCCTTTTGTTGTGAATGTGCACGATATCATTGTCAGGCCCGATATGGATTTTCATTCGCTGACATGGTTGTGGCCTGAGCCCGAAAATCTGACAACAGCCGACACCCCTGAATGGTGGTCGCCTGAGCATTGGCGGCTGCTTCGGAATACCGCCAAGGTATTCAATGACTTTTGGCAGGATGTCATATTTACACCTCTGATGAACTATAAAGAGCCGTTAATTCAAACCCATATAGATGCGGATGGAAAATACTGGTTTGATTATGCCAGGTTCGATGTCTGGGTTGAAATGTTTATGGCTAGCGGTGCCAGGCAAATCGCAGGCATGCATCTTTCCAGGCTTCCCTTCGAAGGCGGGGTTTATGCTGTAAACAGTAAAGGTGAAAAGACGCTTCTGTTTGACCCGAAATCAGAACCATGGTCCCACTACTATAATAACGAGAAATGGCACGAGTTTCTTCCCGGATTTTTGACAAGTTTCAGGAAGCACCTGGAGGAGAAGGGCTGGCTGGATATATATGTGCAGCATGTCTATGACGAGCCTACAAGCGAAGAGAAATATTTGCGGAAGGCAAACCTGGTTCGGGAGTATATGCCGGGCATCAAAACCATTGACGCATTAAAGAGCAAGCCAGGCTATTCGGATTACAGCGACATAATGGTTTTTGACTATGAGCTTTTCCGTGCAGACATGCAAAAGCTGGCACACAAACGGACCAGTGAAGGAAAGCAGAATTGGATCTATCACTGCATCAGTCCGTATCCACCTTACCCAAACAGGCATCTCGATAGACCTTTGGTGGACTCAAGACTCTACCCATGGCTGCTGTACGTCACTGGCGCGGATGGCTATTTGTTCTGGGCGGCAAATTTTTATTACGGTCTGAATCCGTATATTACGTCCGAACCATCAACGGGGGACAGCTGGCTGTTCTATCCCACGGACGATGGATTGACGGGATCCGTTCGAATGATGGCGTTTTATGACGGGATGCTGGATCACAAGCTGATGAAAATGCTGGCATCACACGACCCGGCGGCGGCAAGAGCCATTGCGGCTGATATCATACGGAATCCCAGTGACTATGAAAAAAGCGAGCTGGCTTACGACAAGATAAGAGAACGCATTTTGCAGGCATTGGATGGCTTCAGTCGCAGCAACTCTCCGGTCAAATAAGACCTCAACAGAAATGAGCCCGGAAGATTTATGAGCAGGCGCAAAATAACAATAGCAATAGCTGGTGCGGGCAATAGAGGTTCGAGGTATGCCAAATATGCACTTGCGCATCCCGATGAAGTGCAAGTCGTGGCCGTTGCCGAGCCCAGAGATGCTTACAGGGCCAGGCTGGCTGAGGAACACCGGATACCGGAAAAAAATGTTTTCAAGGACTGGAGGGAACTTGCTGCCGGCGGGAAGATCGCCGATGCCGTTATCATCGCTGTACAGGATCAGTTTCACCGGGAGCCGGCAATTAAATTCGCGGAGTCAGGCTATGATATTCTGCTGGAAAAACCTATGGCTGTGAATGAGCAGGACTGCCGGGATATCGTTAAAGTTTCGCAGCAGCATGACGTGCTGTTGTGTGTATGTCACGTGATGAGATACACGCAATATACCCGTCGGCTCAAAGAAATCATCGATTCGGGCGTTATCGGCGGGATTATTAATATCAATCATATTGAGCCTGTCGGTTACTGGCATTTTGCACACTCGTATGTCCGGGGAAACTGGCGGAATTCAGGGCAATCCTCGTTTATGTTGCTGGCTAAGTGCTGCCACGATGTGGATTGGCTGGGCTATGTGGCGGGAACTGAAATCAAATCGGTATCTTCATTTGGAAATCTTAAATTTTTTCAGCGGAGTAATGCACCGGAGGGAGCGGCTAAATACTGTGTGGACTGTCCGCTGAAAGATGATAAGTGCCCGTATTCTGCGACGAAAATATACCTGGAAAAGGCCAGACAGGGCTGTTTCGAGTGGCCGAATAACGTCATCACTTCAGAACTCACGGAAGAAGGTGTATACAAAGCTATCCAAAAGGGGCCGTACGGAAGATGTGTTTTTGATTGCGATAATGATGTGGTTGACCATCAAGTTGTAACTATCCTCTTTGAAAACGGCAGTACCGCAACATTGACGGTAACGGCTTTCACCGAGCTTTCAGATCGCAAGACCCATATATTCGGCACCAAGGGGCAGCTGTATGGTGATGGCAATGAAATCGTACATTACGATTTTCAAAGTGATAAACGCGTGGTGCACAGCATTTCTAAATCAGATGGATCGATACTGACAGGTCACGGCGGCGGCGATTACGAAATCATGAAAAGTTTTATTCGTGCAGTTTCGTGCAGAGACCGGACGCAGATATTGAGCGGCCCGGCGGAGAGTTTACAATCCCATCTGGCTGTATTTGCTGCGGAGCAGGCGCGGCTGACTTCCAGCGTCGTAACGATTGGAGCGAATTTGAGCTGGGGCGGGCAACAATAATGAATACCGTGCAGTTTCCGGCAGGAGTGTGTGCGGAGTGACAGTTTTTACTGCCGAATTAATCTAAGTTAAATGAGCAAATGAACTGATAAACTTTTAATGCTCTGCCATTATGAAAACACCACAAAACGCTGTCAGGATTATTGCATTGAACAGAAAAACAATTACTGGACGGCCAGCAACTTCGTCCATATCCTGTGAATTCGCACAGAAAAACCGAATGGCAGTGACCATGATCTTGTTGCTAGTGCAATCAATCTTCATATCTCTTGCGGGATGTAAGCATCAATCTGCCGGGTTAACTTCCTACTCTAATCCCGTGATTCTTAAGGTGCCGCGCACCTGGAATAATGAAGCGTGTTCTGAAACGCTGCACTTCAGCCAGCCATGGCAGCCATTTTTCGATCCGGAATTTAAACCCGCAACAGTCCGCTTGTCCTGGACTCCACAGGCGCTGGTCATCAAAGCTGTATTACGCGATGATGAGATATCCTCACTCGCTACAGCGGACAGTCAGAAGCTGTGGAAGATGGGTGATGTATTTGAGATATTTGTACAGGTAGAAGGTCGCGCAGATTATGTTGAGATGCATATCACCCCCAATAACCGGCGCACGCA
Source organism: Kiritimatiellales bacterium (assembly GCA_037144035.1). Taxonomy (GTDB): domain Bacteria; phylum Verrucomicrobiota; class Kiritimatiellia; order Kiritimatiellales; family Tichowtungiaceae; genus Tichowtungia. The sequence continues at coordinate 2,929 of JBAWXO010000004.1, read as the reverse complement.
TTTGAATCTTCCGGGACCCGACGGACGTCCTTCTCCAAACGCAGATATGCTGACATGGGAAACGATGGTCGTAAAGCCGGTTGGATTCAGCAGTGAGGTAACGCGCTCGGATCATGAGTGGCGTGTATCTGCCAGCATACCCGCTGCTACACTGGGACTGGCTGGCTTTAACTGCGGAGACAGCCTGCGTGTCAGCTTCTGTCGCTACGATTATGCGAGCAATCGGGAATTGATACTGTCCACCACATCCAAGCATCCATCAATCGCGTTTCACCGTCCTGACGAATGGCCGGCCGTAAAGCTTACGGATTGATTTGGTATGGAGTGTCTGGTGACATAAATATTTACCCTCTAAATCAGAGTCTTTTAGTATGTGTGGATGAAAATTACTCCTGATCAGTACGGCCGGATTCCGCATCTTCTTCCAACTTGCTCCGGGAAGTATGACTGAGCTTGATAAGTCAATATTGTTAAAAAACAGTCAAAAATGATAAATTATTGATCTTCGCCGATTTGGTGTTTTATATCACGTTAACAACATCAATTGAAGGAGTATGGCTGTGAAAATGAATGTTGCGATTAACCCCGTGCTGGATAAGGACTTTTGTCCGGCAGTGCTTTGGAATCGGGCCTACAATGAAGCGGCGGAAAAAACATCAGGATCGCAACCGGTTACAATCGGGTTGTTTCGCGATGATACGATTGTTGCCCGACGAACCCTGGCAGTTCTTCCGGATGTTGACCGCAGCTTCAAATATCTGGAACGGCTTCTAAAAACGATGCTATGGGCGGTTGGCGGAAACCGTATTCTCTTTGATGGGCCGGACGCACTGTTCGACCGGCTTAAGAAGCATTATACCGATTCGCCGGGCGGGCGGTTCGATTCACAGATTATCGGCGAAAAAATTTATGACCACGCATTACAGATCGAAAAGGCGAGGGCAGGGGAAATTTTGGAACCTTCGCGACAGGGTGCGGCTCTGGGCCGCCATTTAGACGGGTGCCGGATCGGATTCGATCTGGGCGGGAGCGACCGCAAATGCGCGGCACTGATCGATGGCAAGGTGGTTTTCTCAGAAGAGATCAAGTGGGATCCGTATTTTCAGAATAATCCTCAATATCATTATCTTGGCATCCTGGATTCGCTCAAACGGGCCGAAGCGCATCTGCCGCGAGTTGATGCGATTGGCGGTAGTGCCGCTGGAGTCTATGTGAATAATGAAGTGCGTGTGGCTTCGCTGTTTCGCGGAGTGTCGTCCGACCAGTTTGAAAGCGATGTGCGGCCGATTTTCAAAAAACTCAAAAAGGCGTGGAATGATATCCCGTTTGAAGTCGTCAACGACGGGGAGGTTACGGCGCTGGCCGGCGCGATGGCGTTGAACGATAATGCGGTGCTTGGCATATCGATGGGCACCAGTCTCGCTGCCGGGTACGTTACACCGGAGGGCAAGATCACTTCATGGCTGAACGAACTGGCGTTTGTGCCGGTGGATTATCGTGAAAATGGACCGGTGGACGAATGGTCAGGCGACATCGGTTGCGGGGTTCAGTATTTTTCGCAACAAGGTGTCGCGCGGCTGGCTCCGCTGTCCGGCATTCAATTTCCAGCAAACATGCCATTCGCTGAGCAACTTGTTGAAGTGCAACGCCTGATGGCCGAAGGCGATTTGCGCGCTCGGAAAATCTATGAAACCATCGGGGTGTGTTTTGGCTACGCCATCGCGTACTTTGCGGACTTCTATGAGTTTCGCAATTTACTGATTCTTGGCCGTGTTACCAGTGGAGAGGGGGGACAGATCATCATTGAAAAGGCCAAAGAAGTTTTGAATGTAGAGTTTCCGGAGCTGGCTTCAACCGTTAAGATCAGCATGCCGGATGAGCAAATGAAACGTCACGGACAGGCGGTCGCCGCCGCGAGTCTTCCAATGGTCAGGGGGAAATGATGAATCCATATCTACCGTTTGTAGAATCCATCCAGGCCGATCTTAAGCTGGCCAGAAATATTGCTGTTTCTGGAAAGATAGTGCCGGATGAATCAGAGCAAAAAATTCTTCTTTTTTCTCCGCACCCGGACGACGAATGTATCACCGGCTTGCTTCCGTTGCGTCTGATGCGCGAAGCCGGCACGAAAATCATTAACGTGCCCGTCACGTACGGCAGCAAGAAAGAGCGGCAGGCGGCCCGCTCTGAAGAACTGAGAAATGCCTGCGGGTATCTGGGCTGGGAAGTTTATCCCCGTAGCGGCTTCCAAGCATTGGAAAAATCCGATGTGGTTGAAATTCTGAAAGCGATTCAGCCCGCAGGGATCTTCCTGCCGCATTCCAGAGATTGGAACTCGCGGCATATCGCCACGCACCATCTGGTGATGGAGGCGCTCAAAGAAATGCCAGCCGATTTTTCGTGCGCGGTAATTGAAACCGAATTCTGGGGCGCAATGGATGATCCGAATCTGATGGTCGAAGGCGATGCGCAAACCGTGGCCGATCTGGTGGCGGCGACCTCATTGCATATCGAGGAGGTAAAGCGCAATCCCTATCACCTTTCGTTGCCAGCTTGGATGCAGGACAACGTCCGGCGCGGCGGTGAGCTGGTTGGCGGGCAGGGCGGCGCGGTTCCCGAGTTCACCTTCGCAACGCTGTATCGCCTAAGTCACCTGAAAAACGGGCGGCTTATCCAGTCATTGGAGAAGGGCGTCATGTTGGCGATGGATGACAATTTAAAGGAGATTATCTAATGGAAATCATTATTAAAGAAGACGCACTGAAAGGCAGTCACGCCGCCGCCAGAGTAGTTGCGAGACGGATACATGAAAAACCGACCGCCGTGATTGGCCTGGCAACCGGAAGCACACCCCTGATGCTTTATAAAGAATTGATCCGCATGCATCGCGAAGAAGGGTTGGATTTCAGTCAGGTGGTCACCTTCAACC
>JBAWXO010000003.1:0-20433 GCA_037144035.1 Kiritimatiellales bacterium | reverse complement strand
AGAAGGTTGCCTTGACTGCCGTCATGAGAAAACTAATCATCGCCGCTAACTTCGCTGTCAAAAATCCTAATTTTTTGGTTGCGGCTTAACACTGTTGCTTCTGTTAAAAATCTTTCAGTCATAAGGGGCCTTCATGAAAACAGAAAATAGGAAAATCATTACTCTTCTTTTTGTCGGCGCGGGACTTCTCTGCTCATTACTCGCCGGATGCGGCCAGAAAAATGGCGCAACGCTCGACACGTCCGACGAAAAGGATTCGCGCGTCTCCAAAGGACTGGAACTGGTTCAGCAGAAAGACTGGAACGGCGCCGTTAAGCAGTTCAACGACGCGCTGGAGAAAAAACCGGAGCTGGGCCGACCCGAACTGGAACTGGCGATGATTTACCATCAGCAGAAGAAAAATTATGTCCGCGCGGTTTATCACTATGAGCGCTACCTCGAAAAACGTCCGCTGACTGAAAAGCGCGCGCTAATTCAGGAGTGGATCAAGCAAGCAAAAGTTTCGTTGTCCGGAGAGGTTGGCGGAGCCGGCGGCGATGTTTCTGAAGAGCTGGTGCGGCTGACGCGTGAAAACAATATGCTTCGCAAACAGCTTGAGGCCGCGGGAGGAGGAACAGCCGCCACGGTCGCCAATGTCAAAACCATCGTGACCGAGCCGCCGCTGCGCCCCGCGCCAGTGGCAGCACCAGTCGCTACACAAGCGGTTGAAAAAGTTCAGCCCGTCGCCACGGCTAAATCAGCCCGCACCTATCTGGTGCGCTCCGGCGATACGCTGTCGCGCATTGCCGGCTCGGCTTACGGAGACCCGAGCAAATGGCGCAAAATCTACGACGCCAACCGCGATCAAATGAAAAATGAAACGGACATAAAAATCGGCCAGTCGCTTATCATTCCGAATCTGTGAAATGCTGATGTCAGCGAAAAAGAAGCGGGGACAAAAGATTCTACACTTTTTTCAAACCATGTGCGTTTTCTTCTGTATGCTCACTATGTTTCTCTTCTTGAGTTAGATCGAAAGGAGTGTCCGCTATGTATTCGTACCGTTCGAGTTCTGCAACATGGGTCATTACATTTTTCACAGCGATATTGCTGGGCAGCCTGCGGCTGTTCGCACAGGGTCCTGATGCCGACCCACAAACCGTTCCTCCGGCCATACCGGTGCAGGAGCAGCCAGAAGTTCTGAGCCGCGGTCCGGTACATGAGGCGTTTGCCGCGCCCGTTATTATGCAGACTCAGGAAGGCTTGATCGCTCCCCAACAGCCGCCAGCCCCTATCGAAGAAGTCCCGCCTGCGGAGAAGCCGCAGGGTTCGCAGTTTGTCTGGATTCCGGGATACTGGTCGTGGGATGCGGATCGAAGCGGCTACATCTGGGTCAGCGCCTGCTGGCGGGCGGCTCCGCCGAAAATGTCTTGGGTTCCCGGATACTGGGTTCAGGCGTCTGGAGGGTGGAAATGGACTGCCGGATACTGGGCGCCGGCCGCCGCCAAGGAAATTGTCTATCTGCCAGGTCCGCCGGCAATCGAAGATATCGAGCCGGTCGCGGTTCAGCCCTCCCCGGACATGATCTGGGTTCCCCCGTGCATGTACTGGTCCAACGGCCAGTATATCCGGCGTGCCGGATACTGGATGACGGCACAGCCGGACTGGATTTGGGTGCCGTCGCACTACGTCGTGACACCGCGAGGCTATATTTTCGCCGAAGGGCACTGGGACTATTCACTGGATCGCCGGGGTGTGCTGTTTGCGCCGGTCTATTTCCCGGCTTCAGTCCATCTCCGTGCTGGCTTCACGTTCTCCCCCGCCGTCGTCGTCGACACAGGCTTACTGCGGGTCAGCCTGTTCACCTATCCGCGCTACTGTCATTACTACTTCGGAGATTACTACGACAGCGCTTATCTGAGCATCGGCATCTTCCCGAGGTTTGACAGCCATCGGCATCACATCTGGTACGATCCGGTCTATGAACATGACCGCTGGTGCCATCGATCCGACTCGCGATGGGAAGAGCATGAACGGAACGAGTACCGCCGCCGTTGCGACGATAAAGACCTCCGTCCGGCGCACACATTCCGCGAACAGGAATCCCGGAGAATCAGGCTGTCCGAACCGCAACGACAGGCTTCTCAACTGGTTCGGCCCATAGGGGAGCCTGCCGTTGCCGGACGGAAGTCCTTGCAGAAATTCGAGAAGATCGACATTGATAGGCGACAAAAGATATCCAAGCAGGCCGCCGCTGTTCGTAAGTTCAGCGACGATCGGAACCGCTGGGAGTCCTCGGCGGCAGGCTCTAGAACAACTCAACCGTCTATGGAACGGAAGGCCGACGTAACACCTTCGAGCGGACATAAGCGGACAATCCAACCGGTCGAAGAGACTAAAACAACAGTGATTCCATCGGTTGACCGTCAGCAGATCATCCCACCCGCCGAGGGGCGCAAAGCCGCACGGACGGTATCGGGCTCACAGCAGGAGAAGGAACGCACGTTCGGTTCGCCTCGGGAATCTCAGGTTTCCCGGCCGGAGCGGGTACAGATTCCGGCATCGCCTGTTGTCGGCAATTCGGGCAGGCAGAGCTTCTTTCGTAAAGGCCTGCCGGCTCAACCTACCGACGAGTCCAAAGATTATATGGATACGAATCTCCGCCGGGAATAGAGCGGCGAACAAAGATATGTCCCGTGTCTATTCGCGTGAATTCTTGATTAGGAATATTCCCTGCTGGCAGTATACTGCTCAGCAATGAAGAAGGCTGAATTCAAGACGACCTGGGGACCGATCACGTTGACGCTCGACGGTGATAGAGCCGTTGCGCTGAATCTGCCGGCACTTAAGAAAACACCGCGCAAACCTTTCTCTATTGAGCGTTTTCAAAGCTTGAAAAATCTGGCGCGGGAGTTTCCAGCCATTGACATCCCTGATGGCACGGACTTTCAAAAATCGGTTTGGCGGGAGCTGAAGAAGATTCCGCGCGGACAGACGCGCACCTACGGCGAGATCGCCTCGGCTATTGGAAAACCGAAAGCGGCACGCGCTGTCGGCGCGGCCTGCGGCGCGAATCCGTTGCCGATCTTTATTCCCTGTCATCGCGTGGTCGCCAAAAACGGCCTCGGCGGTTTCGGCGGCGGACTTCCTTGGAAAGTTCTGCTTTTAAAAATGGAGGGTGTACTATGAACAAACAACCGCCCCCTTATCTCTGTCATATTTTCGTCTGCGCGAATATCCGCGAAAACTATCCGGAGAATCCGGGTTGCGGTGCGAAGGGGGGCGGCAAAACTGAAGGAGGAGGTAAACTGGAAAGGTAAAGTGCGGGTTTCCTCAGCCGGCTGTCTCGGCCTCTGCGCGCAAGGACCGAATGTACTGCTCCATCCGCAGGGCATTCACTTTTCAGCCGTCTCGGACGCCGATCTGCCCGCGATTCTGGAAACTATCCTTAATTTGCTGCCCGCAGACAAAAAGCTGTGGTTTGTGTTTCGGCGAATGGGGTGTCGCCCTTGCAGATGGCAAGGCTGGTTGGTTTCGTTGATCTTCATCGCGCTGATCATCTCGATGCGCGAATGGGTGAATCCGGAGCATTATACGCTATATGCGCTTTTGCTCACCGCAGGACTCATCGGGATCTGTGTCGCAAACGGCGGTCGCATCCGCTAACCAAGCTTCCGAGGTTTGGAAAAAGCAGAAGGGAGTCTTCCAAACATTGGAAAACTCCCTTTACAGGCAAGATCGTCCAGTGATTAAACAATCGTCTTTTTGGTGGCTTTGACCAATACCTTCCAAAGCTCTTCCTGCGTTTTGGCGGCAAGCAGAGCGTCGCGGGCTTCTTTGGTGGAAAAGCTCTGCGCAAGGCCGGAGAGCAGCTTCAGGTAGAAGGCGCTCGCAGCGGTCGGAATGACCATGTAGAAGAAAATTTTGGAAAGCTTGTCGCCGTCCGCGCCGAATTTTACGCCCTTTTTGCTAATGCCAAGCGTCAAGGTCAGCCCGCCGCCTTCAACACCGCGCACGTGCGGAAAAGCGATGCCGTTTTCAACGGCGGTTGAAACGATCGCTTCGCGACGAAGCGCGGCGTCGTGCAGGTCGTCACAGCTTTCGACATAGCCCTGCTCGCGCAGGTTGTCGCACATTTCGAGCAGGATTTTCTCTTTGGTGGTTCCTTTGAGCGACGGGATCATCAGCTCCGGCGAGGAAAAGCGTTCCATGCCGCGCTTGACGGGATCGCCCCAGCGGCGGCGCGGCGAGTTGCGGGTGAGCGGCACGTCGGGCGCATAGAGAATGCGCGTGCAGTTGGGGCAGCGGTTGAGTTCATCGCCGCCGTTGATGCTGTTAACCATGGTCTTGGTCAGAGCATATCCGCAACCGGAACAATTATCGCCGGTAATCGGAACAATCGCCTCGATGTTCTTTTGCAGAAGCCGGTTAAAGTGCGTTTTGAGTTCAACCGGCAATTCGCCGGCCATTGTTGCAACGCTCTTGTCGAGTTGCTGCAGGCGTGCGGACGGCATGGAAGCCTGCTGCTGCGCGCGGGCGACGATTAGATCCTGCAGCTGTATCAGATGTTTAATTGTGTGTCTTTCTTTGCGAACCATTGGACTTATACTCCTTTTTTATATTTTTTCGGCGGCCGAGACGAAGGCGCTGTACAGCTCGTCATAGGTGGTCGTCACAGGAAACTGGGGAAATTCGGCGATTACATTTTTCGGCGGACAGAACAGGATACCCGCGTCGGCCTCGGCCAGCATGGCGGTGTCGTTGTAAGAGTCGCCTGCGGCGATCACTTTAAACTTCAGGTAATGCAGCGCCTTGACCGCCTCGCGTTTCTGCTCGGGCATACGCAGATGATAATCGGCCACACGCCCGTTGTCGTCGATCTTGAGGCGATGGCACAAGAGGGTCGGATGGCCGAGCTGCTTCATCAACGGCGCAGCAAAATCGTAAAAGGTATCGGACAGGATGATCACCTGAAACCTTTCGCGCAGGCGGTTGAGGAAGTCGTGCGCGCCAGGCAGCGGGCCCATCCCGGCAATGACCGCCTGAATATCGGCGAGCTTCAAATGGTGTTCGTCGAGGATGCGCAGGCGCTGACGCATCAGCGCATCATAGTCCGGAACATCGCGGGTTGTGGCGCGCAGTTCCTTGATGCCGGTACGCTCCGCCACGTTGATCCAGATCTCTGGAACAAGCACTCCCTCTAAATCTAAACAAGCAATCTGCATGAATATCCTCTCCGTCTCCGAAAGCGCCTCATTTTAAATTCCAATTTATTTATGGCAAAATAATTAGGAAACCTTTTTAATGCCACCCCTTCTCAAAGGACAAGCCGCCTGAGGCGGAAAGTCCGGAATATTAACCTGAAATCGAGTCTATGCCTTCTTTTATCGAAAAAATCGGAAAACTGTTCAAAAAGCAGGAAACCTACCGTCCCTCGCAGTCCAAAGCCGCCGCGCCGGCCGCTAATTTAAAAAAACCTGCCTCTAAACAGCCTCCGCAGGCCGATGCGCCCCGTAAACATGGTCGCGGCGGAGAACGCCACAAGCCCGCCAGCGTACCGCAAAAGGAGCGGGCACCGAGGAGTCCGGCGCCGGTTCGCAAAGGTTCCCAGCCCTCTTGGAACCCCGATTCATTTCAAGTCGAACCGCAGGAAGGCAAAACCCGCTTCCGCGACCTCGAACTGCCGGTTGACTTGCTCCACGCCATTGCCGACCTTAACTTCCGTTATTGCACCCCGATTCAGGCGGAAATTCTTCCATCCGTCCTCGCCGGTAAAGATATGGCGGGCAAAGCGCAGACCGGCACCGGCAAAACCGCCGCCTTTCTGCTCGGCATTTTTGCCCGCTTTATCAAAAACAGGCAGGAAGCTCCTAAGCCCGGAACGCCCCGCGCGCTCATTCTCGCCCCGACGCGCGAACTCGCCATGCAGATCCGCGACGACGCCGAGAAGCTCAGCACCTACACCCCCTTTACCACCGTCGCCATCTACGGCGGCATCGACTACGACAAACAGCGCCACATGCTCGAGCAGCCCGTTGATATCATCGTCGCCACGCCGGGCCGCCTGATCGACTTCGCGAATCAGGGGGCTCTAAACCTGCGCGAGGTTGAAGTGCTCGTCATCGACGAAGCCGACCGCATGCTCGACATGGGCTTCATCCCCGACGTCCGCAAAATCGTCTACAAAACCCCGCCAAAAGAAAACCGGCAGACCCTGCTCTTCAGCGCCACCCTCGATGACAAAGTCATGGGCCTCGCCGCCGCCTGGATGACCGACCCCGGCAAAGTTGAAATCGAGCCGGATCACAACGCCACCGAACTGATCGACCAGCAGGTTTACCTCGTCACCGACGACCAGAAGTTTGCCCTGCTCTACAACATCCTCAAAAAAGAGGTTGGCGACAGTTCCGCACTCATCTTCACCAACCGCCGCGACCAAACCGAACGCCTTGCCGACGCCCTCTTCCGCTACGGTATTGACTGCGAGATCCTCTCCGGTGCCGTCGCCCAGAATAAGCGCCAGCGCATTCTGGCCGACTTCAAAGACGGACGCTGCAAACTCGTTGTCGCCACCGACGTTGCCGGCCGCGGCATCCACGTCGACGACATCACCCACGTCGTTAACTTTAACATTCCATCACAGGCCGACGACTATGTTCACCGTATCGGCCGTACCGGCCGCGCCGGCAAAAAAGGAATTTCCGTCACCTTCGCCTGTGAAAAAGAATCGTTTGAACTGCCCGCGATTGAAGAACTGCTTGGCAAACGCCTGCCATGCATCCGCCCTGAACCGAACATGCTTGAACTGCCCCCGCCAGTACGCAAAGCGCCTCACCGCGAAAGCCGTCCTCCGCAACGCGGCGGAGGCGGACGCCCGCCGCCCCGCCGCTCCGGCCCACGCCGCTAAACAAAAAAGGCCGTCCTTCTGGGCGGCCTTTTTGTTTCCAAAGTCTGGAAAACTTCTGCGTTATTCTGAAGGAGGAACTTCTTCCGCCTTCGCCGAGGCTTCGGCGGATACGTCGGTGTGGCTGTTGCCGTTTTTAAGCAGCTCATCGGGCACTTTGCCGGTTTCGAGAATTTCCATAACCTGGTCGCCGTCGAGCGTTTCGTATTTGATGAGCAGTTCAGCGATCAGTTCCAAGCGGTCGCGATTATCCTTCAGAATATTCCCTGCCGTTTCATGTGCCTCTTTGAGGATGCGGTCGATCTCGGTGTCGATCTGGTGTGTGATTCTTTCGCTGTGCTTTTCAATCCGGCTGATTTCGCGGCCAAGGAACATTTGTTCCTGATCAGACCCGTAGTTACGCGGGCCGAGCGCTTCGCTCATGCCGAATTCGCAAACCATGGCGCGGGCGATGCGGGTGGCGCGTTCGATATCGTTCTGCGCACCGGTGGTGACATCGCCGAAAATCAATTCTTCGGCGGCGCGGCCGCCCATCAGGCCGATCAGCATTCCCATCAGTCGCTTGCGGCCTTGCGTGTAGCGGTCTTTTTCCGGCAGCTGCATGGTGGCGCCCAGCGCACGGCCGCGCGGAATCACGGTGACTTTATGCAGCGGCTCGGTCTGCTCGGTCTTCGCCAGCACGATGGCGTGACCCGCTTCGTGGTAAGCCGTCAGCTTTTTCTCTTCGGCGTCGAGCATGTGACTGCGGCGTTCGCGTCCCCATGACACTTTGTCGCGAGCCTCTTCAAAATCGGGAAGCTCCACGGCTTCCGCGCCGCGCCGCGCGGCGAGCAGCGCCGCTTCGTTGACGAGGTTCATGATATCCGCGCCGGAGAAACCGGGTGTGCCGCGCGCCACCTTGGAGAGATCGGTATCTTTGGCCACCGTGACGCGCTGGATGTGGATTTTAAGAATCTCTTCGCGCCCTTTGAGGTTCGGCAAATCAATGAAAACCTGACGGTCGAAGCGGCCCGGACGCATCAGCGCTGGATCGAGCACGTCGGGACGGTTGGTGGCGGCGATGATGATCACGCCTTCGGTGGTGTCAAAACCGTCCATTTCAACCAGCAGCGCATTCAGCGTCTGCTCGCGTTCGTCGTGCCCGCCGCCCATACCGGAAAACCGGCTGCGGCCCACGGCATCGATTTCGTCGATAAAAATAATGCACGGCGCGCTCTTACGGCCCTGCTCGAACATATCGCGCACACGGCTGGCGCCGACGCCGACGAACATTTCGACGAAGTCCGAGCCGCTGATCGAGAAAAATGCTACTTCAGCTTCGCCAGCAACGGCGCGGGCGATCAGCGTTTTGCCGGTGCCGGGCGCACCCGCCAGCAGGACGCCCTTGGGCATTTTTCCGCCGAGCCGCTGGAATCGTTTCGGATTTTTCAGAAACTCGACCACTTCCTGCAACTCTTCCTTCGCCTCGTCCACGCCGGCGACATCGGCAAAGGTGGTGCGGTTTTTATCATCGCGCTGAAGCAGTTTGGCGCGGCTCTTGCCGAAGCTCATCGCGCGGCCGCCCGCCATCTTCATCTGCCGGAAGAAAAAGAAATAGATGATGATGAAACCGATGACAAACGGCGCCACGTTCCAGAACACCTGCCAAAACGGCGAAGCCGCGCGCACCTTGAAGGTGACGTTTTGTTCCTGAAGCATCTTCAGCAGGTCTTCAGTGACCACCACATCGACGCGGAACTTTTTGGCCTTGCCGGTTTTGCTGTCCAGATCTTTCAGGTCGCCGGTGATGTAATCATTGCCGGAGGTTTCGCGCACGATATCGCAACTGATAATGCGGCCTTCCTTCGCCATCTGGACAAAGCCGGGGTTGTAATCCAGCTTCTCCTGCTGTTCCGGCTTCTGAAAAAGCTGCAAGCCCATCAGCACCAGCGCCATCATCAGGAACCACATCGCGAAGCCCTTCATCGGCATCGGCGGTTTCACCACCGGCGGCTTCTTGCGCGGCTCTTTTTTCTCAGGCGTTTCGGGAATATCCGGTTTGTCGTCCATAATTAAATCCTTATCGTCGGAGACCATAGCATTGGCCTTCGCCCAAATCAACAGATTGAGGGCCGGGAGAATAGCCACGGAACCCGCGAAAAGACACCAAAAAGGCATGGGAAATCCGCTTCCTTCTTTGTGGCCGAGGGCCGTGCCCTCGGGCCGCGATCGCGGATCGCGGCTACAATCCCATCGCCTTATGGAGTCGTTGTTTTGGATTGTGCGCCGCCCAGAACCCCTCTAAATTCCGGCCTAGACGAAAAAGACATCACCCGAAACAACAAACTTACGCTCGCTCAATAAAGGAAATGACAACCATGAAGGCTCTCTTTACGGCAATGTGCGCGGTGCTAATGATTGAACAAGGCGTTATGGGAGGGGAACAGATGAAGAACGTACTCGCAGACATTCCGTACGCTGACGGCCAAGCGGGAAAACGGAAACTCATCGACGAGAAACACCTCTTTGTCATGCAAGTCGCGCTGAAGCCCGGTCAACAAGTTCCACAACACCATGCCAACTCTAATGTCCATCTGTTGATTCTTGAGGGCAAGGTCTTTGTAACTCTAGATGGCAAGGACACCATCGCCACCAAGGGGGATATCATTCCCGTCACTTTCAAGACGCTCATGAGCGTACGGAATGCCTCCGAAGAGAACGCATCGTTCCTAAACATAAGAAGTCCGAATCCAAGCGAAATGAAACCATGAGACACCGAACCGTTCACTTACTGGCTATCGGCGCTAGCGCGCCTCAGCCAGAGTGCTGCCGTTAACCCCCAGCCGAAAACAAATGCAGCGCCAGCTCGGAATCCGATGAGAGTTCCCAGCCGCGGGCGATGCGGTAGCCGGGTAGCCAAATGATTTCACCGCCGCATTCGACAACGGGCCACTGCTCGCGCTGGGCTTTCGGAATTTTCAGGTCGGTGAAAATGTCCTGAAGTTTTTTTGAGCCTTCCATGCCGTACGGCTCCATGCGGTCGCCGGGTTTCGCAACACGGACGGTCACTTCCCTGCCCGCGACTTTGGCGAGCGAAACGGAGGCGCACCACGGTCCGCGCAAAATCCCACCGCCCTCTTCGATTTTGATTCTTCCGGTGTTTGGAAAAATTTGTGAGTCGGCACGCAGTGTCCCATATTCGTTGACGATACGAAGGCCTTCGAGATCGAGGACCTGCGTTCCACTTGTTTTTTCGGAAAAAGAAATAACCTGTTCGACCGCATCAAAGGTCGGCTTTACGCCCTGCCCGATCAGCCAGTCGCGGATTTCGCGGCGGCGGGCGGCTTTTTCAGGATGATCTTCTTCGTCACGCAAGATATCCATGGTGCGCAAAAGATTTTCAGCGGCGCGTTCGTTGAGCTTTCCCAACATCGGAAGAAGCTGACGGCGGACAAAGTTACGCGAAATGGTTTCGTCAGTGTTGGTGGCATCTTCGCGCCATTCGATTTTTTCTTTTTCCAACCATTGGATAATTTCCGCCCGCCGGATTCCAAGCATTGGACGGAGCAATTGCATTGCGGCCAGCTTTTGGGAAGACCTCATACCACCTAAGCCGGAAGGCCCGGTGCCGCGCGCGGCTCTCAAAAAGAACGTCTCCAATTGGTCATCTGCATGATGTGCCAAGGCGATCAGAAGACCTGAGGCCTGAGGCTTGAGGCTTGAGGTGATGGAACGGAAGAAGTCGTGGCGAGCTTCGCGGGCGGCCATTTCGAGCGAGATCCCTTTTTCTTTGGCGAGCGCAGGAACATCCACTTTGGCGGCGACGCATTTGATTCCGAGTTTTTTGCAAAGGTCTTTGACGAACGCTTCGTCGCCGTCGGCTTCCGCGCCGCGAATGGAATGGTTCAAGTGCGCGGCGGTCAGTTGATACCCAAGCCGATGGAGAATGTGAAGCAATGCGACGGAGTCGGCTCCGCCGGAAACACCAACGACAACATGCGCGCCTTCGGGAATCAGGTTTTCCCGTTCACTCGACTCTTTGACTTTTTCGATCAGGTTCACGTCCGCTAATTAACGCCAATGGACGCGAATAGACAAGCGCACAGCGCTTTGGAATGCGGCGATTCTAATCGCCGCTTTTCCGCCGAAGGCGGATCTGCCGGAGTGTAGAAAAAGCGGTGATACGGCTTATGCCTTTATCACCGCACTCCAAATTTCAATTACCCGAGCTTCGTAAGGCCGCCGACGTAGGGACGCAGGGCTTCGGGAATGGTAACGGTGCCGGCGGCGTTCTGATTGTTTTCGATCAGCGCGACGACGAGGCGCGGCAGGGCGACGCCGGAGCCGTTCAGGGTATGCAGGAACTGCACTTTGCCTTGGTCGTCGCGGCAGCGGATGCGGGCGCGGCGCGCCTGGTAGTCCCAGAAGTTGCTGACCGACGAGACCTCGAGCCATTTTTCGACGCCGGGCGCCCAGAGTTCGATGTCGTAGCATTTGGCGGCGCTGAAACCGATGTCGGCGGTGCAGAGTTCGATGACACGGTAGTGCAGTCCGAGTTTCTGCAAAACTTTTTCGGCTTCCCGGACGAGAATTTCGTGCTGCTTTTCGGAGTCTTCCGGCTTCACGAAGTTGACCATTTCAACTTTGTCGAACTGGTGCAGGCGGAGCAGTCCGCGCGTATCGCGACCGGCAGCGCCGGCTTCGCGGCGGAAGCACGGCGTGTAGGCCGTCAGTTTGAGCGGCAGTTTTTCTTCGATGATTTCGTCGCGGTAAAGATTAGTGACCGGCACTTCGGCGGTCGGCACCGGATAGAGTTCGTCGGTGCTGATGTAGTACATGTCTTCGGCGAATTTCGGCAACTGGCCGGTGCCGGTCATGGCGTCGGCGTTGCAGACGAAGGGCGGCTCGACTTCGGTGTAGCCGTGCTCCGTCGTGTGCAGATCGAGCATGAACTGGATGAGTCCGCGCTGGAGGCGCGCGCCCTGCCCGGTGTAAACCGGAAAGCCGGAGCCGGCAATTTTGGTGCCGCGTTCGAAGTCGACCAGTTTGAGCGCCTCACAGATGTCCCAGTGCGGTTTGATTTTGAAATCAAATTTTTTCACTTCGCCCCAGGTGCGAACAACGACGTTATCGTCGGCGCTTTCGCCGACGGGCACCCCGGCGAGCGGCAGGTTGGGAATAAAAAGCAGTGTGTTGAGAATTTTTTCGTCGAACTCGCGCACCTGTTCATCGAGGGCGGTAATGCGATCCCCGATCAGGCGGACTTCTTCTTTGGCGATTTCGGCTTCCGCTTTTTTACCCTCTTTCATGAGGCCGCCGATCGCTTTGGAGGCCGCGTTCCGTTCGCTTTTGAGTTCTTCGGCTTTGGTAATCGCGGACCGGCGGGCGGTGTCGATGGCGAGCAGGCCGTCGATGTCGGCATCGACCTTGCGGGTGGTGAGCGCCTTTTTGACGGCAGTGGGATTTTCACGAATGAATTTAATGTCGAGCATGGTGGTTATCCTTTATTTAATCGGCGGACGCCGTCAATAGCGATCGCGATGGCGCTGAGCTCGCCGATATTTTTCAGTACGCTGGCCTCAATCCGGCAGACGTCGAGAGCGCTCGTCCAGGCATACTTAGGAATGCGCTCGATCATCTGCGGAATGAAAAGGTCGCCGCCGTGAATAGCCAGCGTGCCCATAACAATGGCCTCGGGATTAAATGACTGAAGCAGGATGCCGATTGCATGGGCCATTTTTTCAATAAATACATCCCACTTTTTGCAGGCGTAAGGATCGCCGGCGCGAATGGCGGCGCGAACTTCCTGCATACCGATTTTCGCCAGGTCGCCGCCCGCCTCCTTGAGAATCGACGTTTGCACGCCATTGGCGATGTCGGCCCGCACCTGATCAGCGAAATTTTTGCCGCCGCAGTAGGCTTCCCAGCAGCCGGTTTTGCCGCAACCGCACCGCGGACCGTTCAGGTCGAGCGTCATGTGCCCGACTTCGCCGCCGAGGTCGTTGATTCCCGCAACCAGCTGTCCGTTCGCGATGATTCCCGCGCCAATGCCGGTGCTCATGGTGAGGTAAATCAGGTTTTTATCTTTGCAAGCACCGAACATATATTCAGCCAGTCCCGCTCCGTTGGCATCGTTCTGCATGAAGGTCGGCCGTTTAAAATGGGATTCGATGAAGTCGCCGACTTTGAAGTGGTCCCAGTTTTGCAGGTTCGGTGTTTTCAGAATCATTCGGCGTTTCGAGCACATCGGGCCGGGCGAACTGATACCAATGGCGTCAATCTGCTCGACACAAAGACCGGCCTTGTCAATCAGTTCTTCGGCGACCTTGACGGCCTGCGTCAGCGTTTTCTGCGCGCTGCCCGGATCGGTCGGGAACCGCTGGTCAACGAGAATTTTTCCGCGCTCATTTCCAATGGAAAGAGCCATCTTGGTTCCGCCGATATCAATGCCCAGTAAATTCATGTTGCTCCGAAAACGGTTAATGCGGTTTGTTTTTCTCCCATCCGCCGCAGGCTTTCAATCAAAATATAGGTTCATTACCCCATCAGCAGAAGCAGAGCCACCGTGACGCCGTTAAAAGCGGCGTGCATTCCTATCGGCACCAGCAGTGACTGCGTGCGGGCGTAGGCCAAGCTGAAGATCGCCGACAGTAGAAAGAGCGGCAGGAGCGACGGCAGGTGCCAATGGAGTCCTGCAAACAACAGGGAGACCAGCGCGATGCCCGGTAGCAGCCCGGTCCGTCTGACGAAAAACGGGAGCAGGACGCCGCGAAAAACGATCTCTTCAAAGACCGGAGCCACGATGACCATAATGAAGAAAAGCGCGGTGCGAACCGGCCACGACGCAGGCGCCGTCAGGACCTGCACAACGTCCTGCAGATAAAAATCGAAGCCGAACTGATGAAGCAATACCTGATAGAGCGCGCTGTAGAACCAGAGCAGCGGGAGCGCGGCCAGATAGAAAAACACAGAGAGACCGAGCAGCGCGGGCATTTTTTTCCAGTGCAGACCAAACAGTTCGCGGCCCTGAATTCCGGCAATATGAAACAGCAGTGCGAGCAGGCCCAGCACCGGTAAATGAAATAACAGAGTTTGGAAAATCACCGTCTTCGGTTCAATTTCCCCGCCCGGAAACATCAAAAGGTAAATCCAGGAAGCCAGCAGATAAAACCCGACCACGATGCCGAAAAAAACAAGCACCAATTGCCAAGGCAATGCACGGGACGAGAGCCGTCCGGCCAGTTCCGGCATACGGACTGGTCTTTTGAGCCAGTACAGCACCAGTCCGACGTCGGCGGCAATTCCGACGCAAACCAGCAACAGAAAAAAAAGACCCGCGGCCAGCATTCCGGCAGGCGGATGGCTGTACTCCCAAAAGGGGCTGGTCTGAGGAAGGATTTCGGCTAAAAACGTCATAGTTTGTGGACAATAGCGGCTTGCGTTCAGTTTTTAAATCAAATACCGTGACCGCCTTTTAATTCGGGAGAAGCAGACGATGAAAGTTGGTTTAGTAGGATGGCGCGGCATGGTCGGTTCGGTACTAATGGAACGCATGCTGGCGGAAAATGATTTTGCGGGAATTGATCCGGTCTTTTTCACGACATCACAGGCGGGACAGCTCGCACCGAACGTCGGAAAAGGCGTGTCGGTTCTTCTTGATGCCAACGATCTGGATGCGCTGACATCCATGGATGTCATTCTGACCTGTCAGGGCGGCGATTACACCCAGGCGGTTCACGGCAAACTGCGCGCCGCCGGCTGGAACGGCTACTGGATTGATGCCGCATCAACTCTTCGCATGAGCAAAGATGCCGTCATCATTCTTGATCCGGTCAACCGTCCGGTCATTGACAACGCTCTGGCGGACGGAAAAAAGGATTTCATCGGCGGCAACTGCACCGTCAGTCTGATGTTGATGGCGATCGGCGGACTTTTCAAAGCCGGGCTGGTCGAATGGCTTTCTTCGATGACCTACCAAGCGGCCTCCGGCGCAGGCGCGCAGAATATGCGCGAACTGCTCAGCCAGATGGGCGCACTGCATCAGACCGCTTCCGCCGATCTGCAAACGCCTTCTTCCGCCATTCTCGACATCGACCGCAAAGTGACCGCCAGCCTGCGCAGTAAAGAAATGCCGAAGGAACACTTCGGCGCGCCGCTGGCGGGGTCGCTGATTCCGTGGATTGACAAAGCCGTGGACGACGGCCAGACCAAAGAGGAGTGGAAAGGCTTTGTCGAAACCAACAAAATTCTAGGAATGAAAACCTCCATTCCGATCGACGGTCTCTGCGTGCGGATCGGCGCGATGCGCTGCCACAGTCAGGGGCTCACCATCAAGCTCAAGCAGAATGTTCCGGTCAAAGAGCTCATCGAAATCATCCGCAATGATAACGAGTGGGTGGATGTGGTCGGCAACACTAAAGAGGAAACGCTGGCCCGCCTGACACCTGCAGCCATCTCCGGCACACTGACGGTTCCGGTCGGTCGCATTCACAAAATGAAAATGGGGCCGGAATATTTAACCGCATTCACCTGCGGCGATCAGTTGCTGTGGGGTGCGGCCGAGCCGCTACGGCGAATGCTGCGCATCCTGCAGGGATAAAGCTCGCTGGATTCGAAATCTTTTATTCGTACCCGCCCATGCCGGGAATATTTATACTTCCTTCCCATCTGGCTGGCGTATTCCACGGCATATCTGAATATTCTTTTTTCGTGCCGTCTTCGTACGTTGGCGTTGAACACCCAGACAACGCGGCGGCGAGCAGAATTAAAACTGTAAGCTTTGCCACTCCCTGCGGTCGTTTCTTTTGCACACAAAAGCCTCTTTCACTTTGTTCAGGTCCAAACATCGGAGGAATGGTTGCTCTTTTTCCCAAACATTGGAAACAAAATTTCAAATGTTTGGACAATCCCGCTACCGTCCGCGGACGCGGGAGAGGCAGGCGAAGAGTTCCGGATAAAACGCGGTTTTGGCTCGGTTGAGCAGGTAGAGGTGGATACCCGGAGCGCCGCCCTCGACCAGTTCCGATATCTGTTCAATGGCCCAGTAGAGGCCGATGCGCTCCATTCTGACCGGATCGTTCTGCGCCGCCTTCAGATTTTTCAACAGTTCGTCCGGTACATGGAAATCGCAGAACGTGCGCATGCGATTAATCTGTTCGAGAGAGATCACCGGAAGAAGTCCCGGCACGATCGGTACCGTGATTCCGGTGGTACGGCATTTCTCAACGAATTCAAAATAAACGTGATTATGAAGAAAAAGCTGGGTGGTGATGAAGTCGGCTCCGGCATCGATCTTCTCCTTCAGATGACGAATGTCCGTCTCAGGGTCCGGCGCCTCTGGATGTTTTTCCGGATAACCGGCTGCGCCGATGCAGAGTTGCGGCTGCCGTTCGCGCAGGAAAGCAATCAGCTCGGCGGCGTAGCGGAACCCGTCAGCCGACGGTTTGAAAAATTTTTCTCCGCGGGGCGGATCGCCGCGTAGCGCCATGACGTTCTGAAAGCCCTGCGCCACAATTTCATCGGTTGAGCGCGCCAGCTCATCGCGGGACACGCCAACACAGGTGCCGTGCGGCATGACAGAGTCGTAGCCGAGTCCCCTCAGCTGTTTTGAAATTTCGAGTGTGGGGCCTGCGGCGGAGCCGCCCGCACCGCATGTGACGGAAACAAAGTCGGGTTTGAGCCCGGTCAACTCGACGGCTCCTTTGCTAAAAATATCCTGCGCGGCACCGGTCTTCGGCGGAAAAAATTCTACAGAGATAAGCGGGTACTTGGCGGTTTTAAGTTTTTGGATGACGGTCATGGAAATCTGTCTATCCGGCTGAACGGAACTGTTCAAGCGCAAAAAAACAGCCCCGGCGAACCGGGGCTGTGAATCGCGGAAGCGTATTAGCCAAGGACAGCGTCTTTGGCCGCTTTAGCGATGCGGAATTTGAGAACGGTCTTGGCTTTGATCTGGATCTGTTCGCCGGTGGCCGGGTTACGACCCAAGCGGGCTTTGCGTTTCACTTTGACCAGTTTGCCCAGACCGGGAACTGTGAATCCGGCTGCAGCGCCTTTATAAGCCTGCACGATGATGGATTCGAGGGCGGCTTTCGCCTGTACTTTGCTGACGCCGGCATCTTCGGCGATCTTGGCGATGATCTGAGACTTGGTTGCTGCTTTTGCCATTTCGGATTCTCCTGTTACACTTTGTTTACTGATTCCCGGCCGTTGTATCGGCCCCGATTTGTTGAGGAATTCTTACGGCAAACGCATAATGTGCGCAAGGTGAAATGCGATAATATTTAAGTATAGCTGGGAGTTTATGAAATTTGTGCGCCTACGCGGCAGCCGTCTGCGCAGGTTGAATCGTATCAATAAGCAGGCTGACTTCGTCCTGCGTCACACGAAAAAATCCTTCATCCGCCTCGAAGCAGATTGGTTCGGCCCCCGGATTTTCGATCCGAATAATTCCCTTCACGACACGCGCCAAAACCGGAATGTGGCCTTGATATACCTGCATTTCGCCTTGCTCTGCCGGTATGGTAACGGCCAGAGCTGTTCCATCATAGGCGACTTCTTTCGGCGTAATGATTTTAACCCTCAGCAATGCTGCCATGGTCAGACCCCTTCGATCACTTCCGCGATACCGCCCTTCATGTAGAAATTGGATTCCGGTACCGTATCGTGCTGGCCTTCCAGAATTTCCTTAAACCCGCGCACGGTCTCCTGAACCGTCACCTGCCGGCCTTGCTGGCCGGTGAAAACTTCAGCTACGGTGAACGGCTGGCTCAAAAATTTCTGGATACGCCGGGCCCGGTTGACAATGACTTTGTCCTCGTTGGAAAGTTCATCAATACCCAGAATTGCAATGATGTCCTGAAGCTCTTTGTAGCGCTGAAGCACGGCTTGCACGCCGCGCGCTGTGTTGTAATGCTCCTCACCGACGATTTCCGGCGAAAGCGCCCGCGAGTTCGAAGCCAGCGGATCAACCGCCGGGAAAATCCCCTGTGCGGTAAGCGCGCGATCCAGCACGATCGTGGCATCAAGGTGAGCAAATGTAGTGGCTGGTGCCGGATCGGTCAGGTCGTCGGCGGGCACATAGACCGCCTGGAACGATGTGATGGATCCCGAGCGCGTGGAGGTGATCCTCTCCTGCAGATCACCCATTTCTGTAGAGAGTGTGGGCTGGTAGCCGACCGCACTGGGCGTCCGACCGAGCAAGGCCGACACTTCGGCTCCAGCTTGCGAAAACCGGAAAATATTATCGACGAAAAGCAGCACGTCTTGAAATTTTTCGTCACGGAAATATTCCGCCACTGTTAGGGCCGTCAGGGCCACGCGCATACGGGCCCCCGGCGGTTCATTCATCTGGCCGTAGACTAGGGCCACTTTGGATTTTTCCAGATCCGTCTGATCGATAACGCCTGCGGCGGACATTTCGTGATAAAGATCATTCCCTTCCCGTGAGCGCTCGCCCACGCCGGCAAAAACTGAATAGCCCCCGTGCTGTTTGGCGATGTTGTTGATCAGCTCCATAATCACAACGGTTTTGCCCACACCCGCACCGCCGAACGCGCCAACCTTGCCGCCTTTCAAAAAGGGACAGATCAGGTCGATCACCTTGATGCCGGTCGTCAACACTTCCGGCTTGGTCGCCTGCTCCGTCAGCAAAGGCGGACGCCGGTGAATAGGAAGCCGTTTTTCCGCTTTGATCTCACCGCGTTCGTCAACGGGATCGCCGGTAACATTCATCATACGCCCCATCACGCCCTGTCCGACCGGAACTGTTATCGGTCCGCCGGTGGTTTTGACCGGCGTGCCGCGCTGAAGCCCTTCGGCCGCACCCATGGCGATGGTGCGCACCCAGTGCCCGCCGACATGCTGCTGCACTTCCAGCACCAGCTTGCGCACCGTGCCAGAAAGCTCCACCTGCTCCGCCACCAGTGCTTCATAAATACCCGGAAGATCGGCGGCGTTTTCAAACTCGACATCTACCACCGGCCCAATTACCTGCACAATTTTTCCCTGCTTCATTTCCCGCCTCGTTTCCTGAACATTATTTCGTTTAAAAATTCTGCTGCCCGGCTATCCGTCCATTCCGGCGGCGGCGCCGATTTCCAAAAGTTCCTTCGTGATCGATGCCTGCCGCAGATTGTTATGAACCAGCTGCAGGTTGTTGTTCATGTCTCTGGCATTATCCGTCGCCTGTTTCATCGACACCATGCGTGCGCTGTGTTCGCTGGCGCGCACCTCGCGCATGATTTGCAGCAGCTGATAATCCAGACTGCGCAACAGCAGCGATTCATAGACGGTGTTTATATTCGGCTCAAAACCGAATTCGGCGATGTCTTTGACGCTTTTCTGCATCTCGGCAATTTTGGTGCGCTTCAGCGCCTCGGGCATCAGATCAAAAGATTCCTGCGACTGTCCGGCGGGCAGAAAGCGCCACGTCAGCGGAACCTGTTTGAACGTCGATATGTAATCGCTGAACACGATGTCGGCGCTGTCGATCTCCTCGTCCAGAAAAAGCTGCGCCACAAACCGGCAGACCATCCGGGCTTCGGAAAGTTTCGGCGAGTCGCTATAGTTAAAATCTACAATCAGCAACCGGCCGGTTTTCTGCACAAATTGCGCCGCCTTGGCCCCGAGGGTTACAAACAGCGTTGTATCGCGATCATATTTAGCAACTTCTCGAAAAATATTGGTGTTCAGCGAACCGCACAATCCGCGATCCGTGCCGACCAGAATAATTAATTTGCGGTCGCCGTTCCGTTGCTCCATCAGTCCGTGCTGATACGCGCCAACATACTGGGTCACCTGAGTCAGAATATCGTTCAGCATATCGGCGTACGGGATGCCGAAGGTCGCCGCCTGCTGAGCGCGTTTCATTTTTGAAATCGACACCATCTGCATGGCCTTGGTGATTTTGGCCATGGAGCGGATTGATCGGATGCGCCGTCGAATGTCGCGTAAATTTGCCATAGATATCCGTCACGCCAAACTTTGATATTCGGCGATCACTTCTTCGAGGCCCTTCTTGATTTCCGGCGTCAGATGTTTCTGTTGCGCGATGTTTTTCAGCAGATTCTTCCGCCGCATCCGGATGAATTCGAGAAGTTTAGCGCTGACTTCGCGCGTTTTTTCAACCGGTGTATTATTAAAAAATCCCTGCTGAGCCGCCCACAGTTGAACGACCTCTTCTTCCACCGGGAAGGGATTGTATTGGATCTGTTTGAACAGCTCGGTGATACGCCGCCCGTGCTCGATCAGCGCGACGGTTTTCGCATCCAAGTCGGAACCGAACTGGGCGAACTCTTTCATTTCATAATACTGCGCCAGCTCCAGCTTCACTTTCCCAGCCACCTCTTTCATCGCCTTGGTCTGCGCGGCGGATCCGACGCGCGACACGGAAATCCCGATCGACATCGCCGGACGTATGCCTTGATGGAACAGGTCGCTATCCAGATAAATCTGCCCGTCCGTAATGGAAATGACATTGGTCGGGATATAGGAGCGGCTACAGGAACTGCCGGGTATCGGCCAGATCCTCGGCCTGACCATCGCCCTGGAAACCGGCGACGCCAAGCGCT
>JBAWXO010000002.1:0-28506 GCA_037144035.1 Kiritimatiellales bacterium | reverse complement strand
CAACGCGGAAAATATTTGCAGGCTCTTCCGCGCGACAAAAAATGGAAATTCACGCCGTCAGTGAAGGTCGGCGATTCCGTGCAGGCCGGATCTGCCGTCGGGACGGTGCCGGAAGGAATTTTCGATCACCGGATCATGGTGCCGTTCCGCCTTGCCGGACGGTTGACGGTTAAAGAAGTCGCTTCGGACGGCGAGTACACCGTCGAGCAGGTCGTTGCAAAAGTGGCCGATGAAAAAGGCCGCGAGTACGACGTGAAACTGATGCAGCTCTGGCCGGTCAAAGTGCCGATCAAGTGTTATGCCGAGCGGTTGCGTCCGACTGAACCGCTTATCACCAAAGTGCGCATTGTGGACACGTTCTTTCCGGTCGCGCGCGGCGGAACCTATTGCATTCCTGGGCCGTTCGGCGCGGGCAAAACCGTTTTGCAGCAGATCACCAGCCGCCACGCCGACGTGGACGTGGTGATTATCGCGGCTTGCGGCGAGCGCGCCGGCGAAGTGGTAGAAACCCTGCGCGAATTTCCCGAACTGACCGACCCGCGTACCGGCAAGAGCCTGATGGAGCGCACTCTGATCATCTGTAATACCAGCTCGATGCCGGTGGCTGCGCGCGAAGCATCCGTGTACACCGCCGTGACGATCGCGGAATATTACCGCCAGATGGGACTGAATGTTCTGCTGCTGGCCGACTCGACTTCCCGCTGGGCGCAGGCGCTGCGTGAAATGTCGGGACGCCTCGAAGAGATTCCCGGCGAAGAAGCCTTTCCGGCTTATCTCGAATCGGTGATTGCCGCCTTTTACGAACGCGGCGGTGTGGTGCGTCTGCACGACGGTTCGACCGGTTCGGTGACGGTTGGCGGAACGGTTTCACCCGCGGGCGGTAACTTTGAAGAGCCGGTCACGCAGAGTACACTCAAAGTGGTCGGCGCATTCCACGGCCTGTCACGCGCCCGTTCCGACGCGCGCCGTTATCCGGCCATCGATCCGCTCGACAGCTGGAGTAAATA
Source organism: Kiritimatiellales bacterium (assembly GCA_037144035.1). GTDB lineage: Bacteria > Verrucomicrobiota > Kiritimatiellia > Kiritimatiellales > Tichowtungiaceae > Tichowtungia. The sequence continues at coordinate 27,499 of JBAWXO010000002.1, read as the reverse complement.
CCCGAGCGTGGTGGATGCTGAGGATCTGAAGCTGGCGCGCCGATGCCTGCGTGAAGGCAGTGAAGTGAACCAGATGATGAAGGTCATCGGCGAAGAGGGAACTTCGATTGAGGATTTCATGGTTTACCTGAAAGGCGAATATCTCGATGCGGTTTATCTTCAGCAGAATGCGTTCAGTGAAGTGGATGCCGCGACGCCGGCTGATCGCCAGCAGTATGTTTTCGGTGCGATCACCAAGACTCTGCGCACGAAGCTGAAGTTTGAGAACAAAGATGCCGCGCGTACGTTCTTCCACAAACTGACGCAGGCAACGCGCGACTGGAACAATGCCGTTTTTGAGAGCGAAGAATTTAAAAAACAGCAGGAGCGGATCAATGCTCTGCTCGCGGAGGTTACGGATTATGCATAAGGTTTATCACCGCATCGAACAGATTGCCGGCAACGTCATCGTGGTCAGCGCCGCAGGCATCAGCTATGGCGAGCTGGCGCAGGTAACGTCCGATATGGGTGTTTCGCTGGCGCAGGTAATCCGTCTTGAAGCCGGGCGCGTCTATCTGCAGGTCTTCGCCGGCGGACGCGGCATTTCGACCGACTCGCAGGTTCGCTTCCTTGGCCGCAATATGCAGGTTTCATTTTCTGAAAACCTGATGGGCCGCGTTTTCAACGGCAGCGGCGTTCCGCGCGACCGCGGTCCGGTCATCAGCGAAAACATGATTGAGATCGGCGGGCCGTCGGTTAATCCGGCCAAGCGCATTATTCCGCGCAACATGGTGCGCACCGGAATTCCGATGATCGACGTCTTTAACACGCTGGTCGAATCGCAGAAACTGCCGGTCTTCTCCGTCGCGGGTGAGCCTTACAACGAACTGCTGGCGCGCATTGCCCTGCAGGCTGAAGTGGACATTATCATTCTCGGCGGCATGGGGCTCAAGCACGACGACTATCTCTACTTCCGTGACTACCTTGAAGAAAACGGCGCTCTGTCACGCTCGGTGCTTTTTGTGCACACCGCCGCCGACCCGACGGTGGAATGTCTGCTGGTTCCGGATATCGCGCTGGCGGTTGCCGAGCAGTTCGCGCTGAAGGATAAGCGCGTGCTGGTGCTGCTGACCGATATGACCAACTTTGCCGACGCGATGAAGGAAGTCGCCATTACGATGGAGCAGATTCCTTCGAACCGCGGTTATCCCGGCGACCTTTACAGTCAGCTGGCTTCGCGCTACGAAAAGGCCGTGGACTTTGAAGGTGCCGGTTCGATCACCATTCTGGCAGTGACGACCATGCCCGGCGATGACGTGACCCATCCGGTGCCCGACAACACCGGCTATATCACCGAAGGGCAGTTCTATCTCAAGAATGGACGCATTGAGCCGTTCGGCTCGCTCAGCCGCCTGAAACAGCAGGTGAACGGCAAAACGCGCGCCGACCACCGCACGATCATGGACACCATGATTCAGCTTTATGCCTCCTACAAGGAAACGCTGGAGAAGCAGTCCATGGGCTTCCGCATGAGCGGCTGGGACAGCAAGCTCCTGAAATACGGCGAACGATTTGAAAAGGAAATGATGGCGCTCTCCGTGAACATCCCACTCGAAGGCGAGCTCGATCTCGGCTGGCAGATTCTGGCCGACTGTTTTGAGCCGCAGGAAACCGGGATTGCTTCGAAGTTGACCGACCAATTCTGGCCGAAAAAGTAGGGGCGTGGTTCGCCCCGCCCCTACTGGATTTAGGAAATGGCAAAAATTAAGTACACCAAGAACGAGCTGAAGGCGCAGCGGGATTCATTGACCCGCTTCCGGCGCTATCTGCCGACGCTGCTGCTCAAGAAGCAGCAGTTGCAGCTCGAACTGCGTATGCTTGAAGGGCAGATTGCCGCCAAGCGCAACGAAGAGGCAAAGGCGCGCGCGGATCTGGCTGTATGGGCGAAGCTTTTCTCCGAGCCGTTTGATTTTGCACCGTACATCAAAGTCACTGAAATCAAGCGCTCCAGCGGCAATATCGCGGGCGTCACCATTCCGATGTTTGAAAGCCTGCGCTTCGAAGAAGCCATGCCCGATCTGTTTGAAACGGCCGCGTGGGTTGACGGCGGGATCGATCTGCTTCGTCAGCTCATCCGCCTGCGGATTGAGCGGCAGGTGATCGAGGAGCAGCACCGACTGCTGTCCGATGAGCTGCGCACGACGTCCCAGCGCGTGAATCTGTTTGAAAAAGTGAAGATTCCCGAGTGCCGTGAAAATATCCGCGTCATCCGTATTTTTATGGGCGACCAGCAGACCGCCGCCGTCGCCCGCTCCAAAGTCGCCAAAGGCAAGAGTGTAGAAAAGGTTCGCTCCGCATGATCGTCAAAATGAAAAAGCTGACGCTGCTGTGCACGCGCTCCTCGCAGGAAAAGACGCTGGCGGCGTTGCGCGATCTCGGCGTGGTGCATCTGCAGCACGTTCAGCCGCCGGAAGGCGTCGATCTGGAAGAGGCCCGCGATCTTTTCGCCCACCTGCATCGGGCGCTTGAAGTTCTGCCGAAGCATCCGCACGCCGCGCCGTCCGGAAAAACGCCGCACGAAACGGTTAAGGCCGTATGGGATTTGATTCACCGTAAACAGGCGCTGACCGGGCAGGTTGAAACGCTTGATATGGAAGTCCGTCGTTACGAACCATTCGGCAGTTTTTCTCCTGAAGCAGTTCGTGAGCTGGCGGCTAAAGGCGTCAGCGTTAAACTGTACAAAGCGCCCGCAAAGGTGCGGCTGGAGATTCCGGGCAGCGCTTCAATGGTTGAGCTGAGCCGCACCCGCAACACGGTCTGTTTTGCGCTGATCGGTCGCAATGGAATAGCTGTCGAAGCCGAAGAGGTTGCGCTTCCGATGCAGTCGCTGACGGATATGCGTAAGCAGATCGAAAAACTTCGCGCGGAATCGGAACGGACGGATGCTGAATTTCACAGCTATGCCGGTGATCGCGCCGCCGTTGCCGCGCTGGCGGAAGAGGCGACGGATCGCGTACATTATCTCGAGGCGCGCGCCGGGATGGGTTCTGCCGAAGAGATTGTTTACCTGCGCGGCTTCTTCCCGTGCGAAAAGGAAGCGCCTGTTCGTCAGACGGCGGAGGCACGCGGCTGGGCGGCGATGATTTACGATATTGCTCCTGAAGATAATCCGCCGACTTTGCTGCGAAATCCGAAATGGGTCAGTCCGATTCAGGCTGTTTTTAAAATTATCGGCGTGACGCCCGGTTATCATGAAGTGGATATCAGCGCTTTCTTTCTTCTGTTTTTGAGTCTATTCTTCGCCATGCTGGTTGGCGATGCCGGTTATGGCCTGCTGTTTATCGGGCTTACGCTGTTCGCCAAGAGACGTTTCCATAAACTGCCGCAGCAGGGTTTCAATCTGTTGCTGATCACTAGCGTCAGCACCATCGTCTGGGGTGCGCTGACCGGCGTCTGGTTCGGGATGGCGGATCTGCCTGCGGTGCTTAGCCAGTTCAAAATCGGCTGGCTGACCGGAGCGCAGGCGAATGAGAACACCATGCTACTCTGCTTCTTTATCGGAGCGGTGCATCTGACGATTGCGCATGCCTGGAACACTCTGCGGATTATCAACAGCTGGCAGGCGCTGGCACAGCTCGGCTGGATCGGCAGCACCTGGACGATGTTTTTCACCGCGCGGACGATGGTGCTTTATTATCCTTTTCCGCCAGTCATGCTCTGGATTATGGCGGTCAGTGTGGTGTTGATCGTTCTGTTCATGAACCCGGTACACAAGATCAAGAGCGAGTGGTTTAACTATGCGGTTCTGCCGCTCTCCATTGTCAGTAATTTTACAGACGTGGTGTCCTATCTCCGGTTGTTTGCTGTCGGAACCGCTGGGTTCGCTGTAGCGAGCGCGTTCAACGGAATGGCAACGGAGGTCGGCGCGGGCGGCTTGCTGGGCACTTTGGGCGCGGCGCTGATTCTTTTTTTCGGCCATGCGCTCAATATCCTGCTCTCCACTATGGGCGTGATGGTGCACGGCATCCGGTTGAACACGCTGGAATTTTCGGGACATATCGGCATGCAATGGACGGGGCAGCATTACCGCCCGTTCAGGAAACTTTCAAACGAGGAATGATAAGCAAGGAGGAATCAGTATGGATGCAACATTGATGGAAGGATTAGGAAGAGCGGGCGGTGCAATGGCGATCAGTCTGGCGGCGATCGGATCGGCGCTTGGCGCTGGCGAAGCCAGTATGTCGGCGATTGGAGCCTGGAAAAAGTGCTATGCACAAAACCGGACGGCGCCGTTCGTTCTGCTGGTTTTTATCGGCGCTCCGCTGTCGCAAACCATCTACGGCATGATTTTGATGAACGCCATCAAAGCCTCGACGTCGTTCGCGAACTGGCCGGTGATGCTCTGCGTCGGTGTGCTGGGCGGAATCGCGCTGGGTGTATCGGCCTGGTATCAGGGCAAAGCCGGAGCGGCGGCCTCAGATGCACTGGGCGAAACCGGGCAGGGCTTCGGGAATTTAGTGGCCGCCATCGGCATCATCGAAACCGTCGCGCTGTTCGTGATGGTCTTTTCGCTGATCGCGCTGAAGTGAAGTCCTGGGAATTTTTTTCCAGACATTGGAACCGTTTATCAGTAGGTTCTCCAGGTATTGGAAAAAAACTATGAACTTGCAGGAACTCAATCAGATCAGAGAGACGGCGCTGACGGAAGCGCGCGGCGCGCCGGATGCCGCCGCGCTCGAAGCCGTGCGTATCAAATACCTTGGCCGCAACGGTCTGCTTCCCGAAGTGATGGCCCAGCTCAAAGAAGTGCCGAACGAAGAGAAGCCTGCCTTTGGCAAAGGGGCCAACGCGCTCAAGAACGAACTGGCCGAACTGATCAAGGATCGGCAGGGCGCGCTGACTTCCGGCGTAAAATCCGGCGCGGCTTTTGATCCAACATTGCCGGGCCTATGGCCGGAACTCGGTTCGGAACATCCAATCAGCAAAGTGACGGCGCGCATCGTCGAGATTTTTCAGTCGATCGGCTTCACCGTCGCCGACGGGCCGGATATTGAAACGGTCTGGAATAACTTCGACGCGCTCAACACGCCCGCTGACCATCCGTCGCGCGACGAACAGGACACCTTTTATCTGAACAGCGGCGACCTGTTGCGCTGCCACACCTCGCCGGTGCAGGTGCGCTACATGGAAAGCCACCAGCCGCCGATCCGCATTATCGCGCCCGGCCGCTGCTACCGTCGCGACACGCCGGACGCCACGCACAGCGCCAACTTCCATCAGGTGGAAGGACTCTTTGTGGCCGAAAAAGTTTCGATGGCCGACCTCAAGGGTACGCTGGCCTACTTCGCGAAACAGTTTCTCGGTGATGAAGTAAAAATCCGGTTCCGCCCGCACTTCTTCCCGTTCACCGAACCGAGCTTTGAAGTCGATTTCTTTTTCGAAGTCGGTGGTAAGAGTCGTTGGATCGAAATTCTCGGCGCGGGCATGGTCGATCCGAACGTCTTCCGCAAAGTCGGCTACGATCCGGGTAAAGTGACCGGCTTCGCCTTCGGCATGGGCATCGAACGCCTCGCCATGATCATGTACGGCATCAAAGACATCCGCATGCTCTACGAAAACGACGTGCGCTTCCTGTCGCAGTTTTAAGAGACTCTATGAGCAGAATGATTCCAATCGAGACGCTGGGCGAATGCAAAATTGATTCGCCATTTCAGGCGCAGCAGCAGGAATTTTTCAATGACGACAACGGGGTGATCTACTGGGTGCATTCGCTGGATTACCCCGCGGGTTCCTCGGTGGATGGAATCGAATACTTTCAGCGGGCGGGCGCCCGCGAGAAGATTTATTTTAAACCGAAAGAGACGATTGTTGGCGTGGTGACCTGCGGCGGGCTTTGTCCGGGGCTTAACGACGTCATCCGTGCGGTGACGTTCTGCGCGCTCGAAGGCTATGGCGTTAAGAAAGTTCTCGGCTTCCAGTACGGTTACGAAGGGCTGGTTGCCGAATATGCTCATCCTCCGGTCGAACTGAATACCGATAACACCGACGACATTCACGAAAAGGGCGGTACCATTCTGAAGACTTCACGCGGCCCGCAAGATGCCAAAGAGATGGTTCGCACGTTGCGCCAGCACAAGGTGGACATTCTCATCACGATTGGCGGAGACGGCACGCTGCGCGGGGCTCATGCCATTCAGGATGAGATTACCGCGCAAGGACTGAAGATTGCCGTGATCGGTGTGCCCAAGACGATCGATAATGATATCGGCGTCATTGAGCGGTCGTTCGGTTATGAAACGGCCGTGCAGGGCGCATGGGGCGTGGTCAACTGCGCGCATGTGGAGGCCAAGTCCTGCCGTCACGGCGTTGGGCTGATCAAGCTGATGGGTCGCGAGTCGGGCTGGATTGCTTCTTCGACCGCCACCTCCAACAGCAACGTCAATTTCTGTCTGATTCCGGAAGTTCCGTTTGATCTCGACGGGCCGAATGGCTTTTTTGAGCACCTCCGGCAGCGGCTGGAACGCAAAGATCATGCCGTGGTGGTGGTCGCTGAAGGCGCGGGACAAAACCTGATTCCGCACGGAGAAATCAGGGACAAGTCCGGCAACAAGAAGCTGGCCGACATCGGAATTTTTCTGCGTGACGAGATGCTACGCTGGTTCGCTGGAAAAAACTGCGAAATCAACATCAAATATTTTGATCCCAGTTATTTAATCCGCAGCACGCCGGCCAATGCGAACGACGCGGAATACTGTCTCTTTCTCGGTTACAATGCGATGCACGCCGCGATGGCCGGTAAAACCGGCATGGTGGTCGGGATGCACAATCACCGGCTGGTGCATATGCCGATGTCTATGATCAGCGAGCGCAAGCTGGTCGATCCGCACGGATGGAACTGGCAGGCAGTTTTGCAGACAACGTATCAGCCCGCCCGCATGGTGAATGAATAGTCAGCGAGCCTGCAGGAAACGGAAGGCGTCGGGCAGGGCCTCAATGATATCAGTAGCAGTCAGCGCGGACTGTGTGTAGTCGTGTGCGGCGATATCCCCCGCGATGCCGTGCAGATAAACGGCCGTCATTGCCGCGTCAAAGGCTTCCATTCCCTGGCCGAGAAAGCCGGTCAGCAATCCAGCCAGCACATCGCCGGAACCGCCGGTCGCCATACCTGGATTGCCGGTCAGGTTGACCGCCAGTTTGTGTCCTGTCTCGGCAACGATGGTTCCGGCACCTTTAAGAACAATCGTCTTGCCGGTTTCTTCAGCGGCTTCCAGCGCCTGAGCCCAGCGGTCGGTGACCGGTGTTCCAAAGAACCGTTCGAATTCGCCGGGGTGGGGCGTGAGCACCACAGGGCATTTTGCTTTAGCGATTTTTTCAGGAGCGACGCAAAGCGCGTCGGCATCAAGCACCAGCGGGATCTTACAGTTTTTCAAAAGCCGCTCGATCGCTTCGGGAGATTGTCCGAGGCCGGGGCCGGCAAGCACCGCAGTTATTTTTTTCCAGGGTTTGGAAAAATCCACCGTTAACGTTCCAAGGTCTGGAAACGAGTGAACCATCACTTCGGGGCCGCAGGCTTTTGCGACAACAGGATAAACCTCTTCGGGCGTGAGAACGCTGACGAGTCCCGCGCCGGAGCGCAGCGCCGCGCGCGCCGCCATGGCGATGGCGCCGGTATAGCCTTTTGATCCGCCGATGAGCAGGACGTGGCCGTAGCCTCCTTTGTGACTATCGCGTTCGCGGCGCGGAATAAAAATATCGGAGCGGTCAATCAGCGCGGCCTCTTCGCAACCCTCAGTGTCTTCGATGAATTCAAACGGAATACCAATGTCGATGACTTCGACGCTTCCGGTGTATGGAAGCGCCTCGGGGCGGATGAGTCCGGTTTTCGGCAGGCCGATGGTGAGAGTCATGTCGGCTTTAACGGCGGGGCCGGCGGCAATACCCCTGTCGGCGTCAATGCCGGACGGAAAGTCGGTTGCGAGCACAAAGGCGTGCTCTCCTTCGGCGTTGATCCATTCAATGAGCAGCCTCATGAATCCGCGCGGCGCGCCTTTGGAGCCGATGCCGAGCAGGCCATCGACGATCAGATCCGGGTTTGTTTTCGGGATGAGGTCATTGGCGCTGTGAACTTCTTTAGGAATGATCCCGGCTCGCACCATTTTTTTGAGATGAAGCTGTGCGTCACCTTTGACCTGGCTCTGCGAGCCGCAGAGCCAGACTTCGATATCGAAGTCGGTTTGTGAAAGTTCGTTCGCGGCGGCAAAGACGTCGCCACCGTTATTGCCGGTGCCGGCAATCAGCAGGATGGAGTGTCCGCCGCGACCGGTGAGCGCGTCGCGGGCGACATCGGCAACGCCTTGTCCGGCGCGGCGCATGAGTTCCTCGCCCGTCATGCCGTCTTCAATGATGCGGCGGTCGAGCTCACGCATTTCCGCTACGGAAACCGTTTTCATGCTTTGTATTCTGACATAGCGGCGAGCATTTCGCGAACCGCATTTTCCAAACCTTGGAAAACGGCGCGGGCGATGATGCTGTGGCCGATATTAAGCGTGTCCAGATGCGGGATTTTTAGAATGGCGGCGATGTTGTCGAGGTTGATTCCGTGGCCGGCATTAACCTGCAGGCCAAGGGAACGCGCACACTTCGCACCGGCGATCAGTTTTTTAAGCAGCAGATCCGCTTTTTCCGGAGCGGTTGCATCGCAGAAGGAGCCGGTGTGCAGTTCGACGACGTGCGCGCCGGTTTTCGCGGAAGCCGCGATGATTTTTTCGTCCGGCTCAATAAACAGGCTGACGACAGAGCCCTGGTCCTGAAGCCGTTTAACGGTTTTTTCCAATGTCTGAAAATTTCCGATGACGTCGAGGCCGCCCTCCGTGGTGAGCTCCTGTCGCTTTTCGGGAACGAGGCAGACCTCGGTCGGTCTGACGTCGAGCGCGATGCGGACAATCTCTTCAGAGTTGGCCATCTCCAGATTAATGGGAATCGGGCAGGCTTTGCTGAGGAGGTAAACGTCAGAATCCTGAATATGTCGGCGGTCTTCACGTAGATGGATCGTGATGCTGACGGCTCCGGCTTTCGCGCAGATCTCCGCAGCGGCAAGCGGGTCGGGATAGCTGGTGCCGCGCGCCTGGCGCAGGGTTGCGACGTGATCAATGTTTACGCCGAGTTTCATGTTTAGCCTTTTCCGCATGTTGCGTGGGATCGTACACCAGACAGGCGGTGGTGTTCCAGCCGCGAATCACTTCGAGCGCGCGGTAGGCGCCGCTGAAGAGGACGCCCAGAGTCCGTCCGTGTTCCGGATGCGCGGTGATGCCGATGCTGATTGCGGTTTTGATTTGTTTGCCGCCGGAAATAAAAACTTCTTTTTGTACAGCTTCGCGCAGACGGGTCGCGATCATTTCGCCCTGTTGCAGGGTGCAGCGCGCGAGGACGAGAAAGTCGTCGCGGTGGTAGCGCCCGATCAGGTCGCAGTCGCGGGTGAGCTTCTGGAGGATCTTGCCGACGCCAGCAATCACATTGTCAGCGGCCGCCTCACCGTGCAATTTGATGATATGGTCGATACGGCTTATACCGACGCAGAGCAGAGCGGCCTGTCCCTTTTTCAGGCGGATTTCAGCGAGATATTTGCGTATGTAAGAGCCGATGACTTCGGGTCGAAGAACGCCGGTGAGCGGATCGATAGCGGTATTTTTATTTTCCTTGCCGGCTTCGGCGATTTCTTCGGGTGCGGTCTCCTTTTTCTCTGCGACGTCCGGTGCCGGCGCGATGGAAAATGGCAGCGGATTGTCAAAGTCGACGGGTTCAAGCGCCTGAGTGGCGGAGTCAACGAGAACCTGTGTGTTGAGGCCGTGCATGGGAAAACTGCTGACGCCGGCGCGGAAGGCTTTCACGCCGGGCACGACGGCGACTGCTTTTTTGAGATCAACCACCATGTGCCGGGCCACTAAAGGCACGTGCTCTTCTTCCGTATCGATGATGGCGGCCACACAGTCTTCACGGAACAGACAGGCTTTATCTGAAACATGCCGGATCGTATTTCTGAGTGCGGCGAGCAGTTCTTTCTGCACCTTCCTTTTGTCAGGCTCTTCGGTTTCGAACTGCACGATGAGAATGCCGAAGCCGGAGGATACGCGGTTAATTTTGCTGAGGTAGCGGGAGACCTGAATAAAAAAGAAATAGTTACAATCTTCAACCGTTGTGAGGGCATCTTCACTTACCATAAGCATCCGGTGGAAGCGGTAGGTGCTGCTGACCAGAGTGATGATTGCAAATGAAATGACTACCACAAGCAACAGCTGCCCGGCTTGCGCCAAGGGCAGCTGTGCGATCAGTGAGAGCTGTAAAATGGAACACAGCATGTAAAGGTCGCTTCAGGCGGATGCGACGCTGTGCCTAGTAGTAGAGCACGAATTCGCCGCGACGATTGGCGGCCCAGGCCGCTTCATCATGTCCCGGATTGGCTGGCTTTTCTTCACCGTAGCTCTTGGTCTGAATGCGGTCGGCGCCAATGCCAAGACCGGCCAGATAGTCGCGGACAGCCTGTGCGCGTCGTTCGCCGAGCGTAAGATTGTACTCGTTGCTTCCGCGCTCATCGCAGTTGCCTTCGATGATGACGGCGACGGAATTATTCTGTTTGAGGTGCTGCGAAACGGTTTCAATTTTTGAGCGCTCACTTCCGTTCACCTGCGAGCTGTCATAGTCAAAATAAACCGGAGCAAACATGCCGGGGTGTTCTGTGCCGCCTGTAAAACGATCGCCCATAGCCAGTCCGCCTGCGCCGTCGCCGTAAAGACCGCCCGATCCGTAAACACCGGCGGGGTTCTTTTTCATACTTTTGCAACCGGTGAGAGAGGAGAGGGCCAGCAACACACAGATACCTGCAACGAAGGAGATAATTTTTTTCATGACAACGAAACCTCTCATTTGACGTTTTCCACTAAGGCGAGCAAGCCGGCGCATACCAGCTTCCGCCACCACCAAGTAAAGCTACCGGACGGTCGCTGACTGTGTCAAGGAGGTAGAGGGACGATTGGTAATTGGACGAACGGGCTGCGACGATATGCCGCCCGTCCGGCGCCCAGGAGGGATCTTCATAATCGGCCCCATCGCAGCTCAAATAGACTGTTTGGCCGTTAGACGGCTGAATAACGGCAATTACATACTGGCCTCCCAGCCGGCTGGAGCAGGCGATCAGGCCGTTGCGGCCCCAGTCGGGGGCGACATTTTCGGTGCCGCGGCTGCTGATGCGTCGGGGTGCGCCGCCCTCGCGGGAGATAATGTAGAGCTGGGGTCTGCCAACGCCGTTCTGGTCGGAGGCATACACCAGTTGACTGCCATCCGGCGCCCAGGACGGGCTGGCTTCGGCGGCACGCGGGGAATGGGTCAGCCGGGTTAATTTTCCGCTGCGCAGATTTTTGATGTAAAGCTCGGGGTTGCCGTCTTTTGAAAGGATCAGGGCTAAATCTTTACCGTCAGGCGAAACCGCCGCGCCGGTATTCAGTCCGCCGTAGTTGGCTAGCGTTTCGCGCTGGTTACGTTTTAGGTCGATTCGGCAGATGTCGGGGAAGTCTCTCATATAAGAGGTGTAGACAATGCTGTTGCCATCCGGGCTCCAGTTCGGCCCGACCACGATTCGGCCTTCTCCGGTGAGCTGTCGTACACCTCCGCCGTCTGAATCGCAAAGATAGAGCTCCTTCTTTCCGGTGCGGTTGCCGGTCAGCACAATGCGCATGGAGGCGATCCCTTTGTGTCCGGTGACGGCTTCGACGATGTCATCCGCCATACGGTGCGCGATCGCGCGGGTCTGGCCGTTGTAGCTTTTGGAGAGCAGAACGGACTGATCGTTCAGCCGCAGCACCTGACAACCGGCCTTTAGTTCGCCGCCGGAGGGGGCGACGGCTCCATTTACACGGACCGCGCCGCCGGCGCGCACCGGATCAAACCAGCCGGAGAGGCGCAGATCTTTTTCCAAGGTTTGGAAGAACATTTGCGAAGCGGAATCACCCGCCGTTTTGATCCCGGAAAGATCAATGGCAATCTTGCTGTCGGCGGACTTCACAACACGCACTTGAGCGGGAGCCCATGGAGCCAGCAGCACGGCACAGAGGACTGGAAACAGAATTTTTTTCATCATGCGTTATGCTTAACGCAATGGCTCAAGGTTTGAAAGCTGATTTAATCGGAGAGTACAAACTCGATCTCAATCGTGAGGCTGGGAAGGTCAGGCGGCGGCACCGGCAGTTGGGTGGTGGCGTTCAGAGCGTTTTGCACCGACTGGTCGAACGGCACATTGCCGGAACGGCGGGTGATGGATTTCAAGGAAACTATTCCGTTGCGTTCAACTCGGATGGTGGCGATTGCGGTCAGACCGATCGGCGCGCCCGCAGGCTGTTGCCAGACACCGTACATTTGCTGTTTAACGCTGTCGTAGTAACCGGCAAACGGACTGTACATTCCGCCGCCCGAACCCGACCCGGTTCCTGACGCGGAGCCCGATCCTGTTCCTGATGCAGGGCCTGATCCGGCGGCCGCGCTGTTAAGCGCTGATTTTAGTCCGCTGAAGTCGAGCGCCGGTTTTGCCGGAGCGGCATTCGGATTGGAGACCTTTTTGTTCTGCCGTATGGCGGCCAGCTTTTCAGCCTCTGTCTTCGGTTTTGCCGGCGCGCTGGTCTCGGCTTTTTTAGGCGGCGTATTCGTGACGGCCGCTTTTTTAGACGGCGCGTTGGTCTTAACCGTCTCCGGTGGTTTGTTGGTGGCAACCGGCTTAGGGATCATTTTTTTTTCGGGCTTCGGCTTCGGCTCGGGCTTAGGTTCCGGTTTCGGTTTCTCAGATTTTATTTCCGGTGCCGGTTCAGGAGTCGCTTCCGGTTCAGAAGCGGAGGCCGGAGCAGGGCCGTCTTGAAGCCCAACGGATGTTACCAGCTTAAAAGGTTTTTCACGAGTGCAACTATGGGTCGACAGAACAAGGGTCAGCAGGATGATGATCCCATGTGCGATGGAAACCCGTCCAAATACTTTTTTTATCAGAGAATTTTTCACGGGTTTAATGCGGCGTTTATTCAGCCTGCGTCACCAATCCCATGGCCTCGATCCTGGCGCTTTTCAAAACCTGGATCACTTCCACAACCTGGCCGTAGTCAATTTTTTCGTCAGCCCGCACATAAACGGTGACCTTCGGGTCGGCCCTGCCGATATCTCCCATTTTTTCTCCCAGCCGCTGTATGGAAATCGCCGAGCCATCCAGCGTTAGTCCGTTTTTCAGGGAGATTTCGATGGTGTGGTGTTTTTTGCTTAAATCCATCGCGCCGGCCTTTCCCTTCGGCAGGTCGACCGAGAGGCTCTGCTCGATGATGGGCATGGTGATGATGAAAACGAACAGCAGAAGAACAACGATGTCCATCAGGGACGTGATGTTGATCTCGTTGCTCTCCCGGAGCGCGATCAGACTGGTTTTTCTTCTTCTCCTTCTCACACGCGACTCCTTTACTTTGAATAATCCAGCATAAATTCCTGCTGAACTCGTCCCGTGAATTCCTGCGCAAAATTATCCATTTGCACCGAGAGATAACGGATGCGGGTGGCCAGCAGGCTGTATCCGATTGTGGCGGGCAGCGCCACCAGCAGTCCGGCTACGGTACACAGCAGCGCGCCCGAGATACCGGGCGCTACGGCGGAAAGCGTGGCGGAACCGGCAGTCGCCATTCCGCTGAACGTTCCCATCACACCCCAGACGGTTCCCAGCAGGCCGAGGAAAGGACCGACACTGACAGCGGTCCCCAGCAGACCCATAAGGCTTTCCAGTTCAAGCGCCTTATCCGCCAGCGCACAATCCGCCGCATCGCGTATGACATCCATCTGGTGCGTATCGAGCCGCCGCTCTCCCTGCGGGTAGACATTGCCCAGAAGAATTTCATCGCGGTCGGCGCCGATCAGGATCAGTTGATCAATCAGCGTCCGGCATCCCGCCTCATAGATTGCATCAAGCGGGGTTTCCGGCATGTGCTGTTTTTTTACAAACAGATTGGTCGCGCGGGCCTGTTCGCGGAAATTTTTTACGAAACGGTTGCTCGCCAGCCGGGCGGCGCGCAACTGGGCGAATTTTGTCAGCATCACCGTCCATGCGCCTACTGAAATAAAAACCAGGATAAGCACAATCACTTTTCCGTTCAGCTCGCTTTGGTGGAACGCCAGGCCGATATTGGCCGTCATCAGGGGGAGCAACAGTCCGTTCATAATTTACGATCTCCGTTATTTTTCAAAGCTTGGGGGAAAACCAGCTGTATTCTCCAGTGTTTGGAAAAACAGTACAGTTTTTTTTCCAAACATCGTAAAAATCAACTATGCTCCGCCGCATGAAAAAACCCTCAACGATTCTTTTGACCCTTTTCCTGCTGCTGATTTCTCTGCTTTTAACCGGCACAGCGCAGGTGAGCACGCCGGAAGTGCGCGCCATCTGGGTGACTCGTTTTGACTACCAAAAACCCGCTGATGTGGAGGCAATCGTCGCCAACTGCGCCCGCGCCGGGTTCACTGACATCTTTTTTCAGATTCGCGGCAACGGCACCGTATGCTATCCCAGTCAGGTCGAACCGTGGGCTTTTGAACTGACAGGAGCAGATGCTTCCTCGACCGGCCGGAATCCCGGCTGGGATCCATTGAAAATCGCGGCGGCCAGCGCCAAAAACCGGGGCGTTCGGTTGCATGCCTATATGAATGTGCTACCCGGCTGGCGGGGTGTCAAAGACCCGCCGCGCTCCGCAGGACAGAACTGGACCGCGCATCCGGAGTGGTTCATGGTTGATTCGCTCGGCCCGCGCATGCGTCCAACCCGCGGCTGGTATTCTTTTCTGAATCCGGCGCTGCCGGACGTTCAGCAGCATTTGAAGCAGCTGGTCACCGAGCTGGCCCGCTATGATATTGCGGGGCTTCATTTGGACTACATCCGCTTCCCGTACGACTACAAGGACGTAGCGTCGCAACTTTATCCGAAGGCTTCGGCGGAGGAAATCAAGAAGCGGTCGGATTTTTCTCATGACCGGTTTTCCATAGAGCAGGTCCGCCAGCGTTACAGCGGTAACTGGGGCGCGTTTCGCCGCGCCTCGGTTTCGCAGGTGGTTGCGGAACTGAACCAGACCTTCAAAGCGCAGCGTGGATCACCGCGCGTGACCTCTTCCAGTGTGCTGGCCGATTTTGATCTGGGATACAGCACGGCGTTTCAGGACAGCCGACGCTGGGCCAAAGAACAGATGGTGGACTGGCTGGTGCCGATGAATTACAACCCCCAGCTCTTTGATGAACGGCTTAGCAAAATGCGCAAATCGCTTGGCCGCCGCGCAACCGCCGCGCAACTGGTGGTGGGGATTGACTGCAAGGCCTCTCCGGCTGAAATCCGCCGCCAGATTGACGCCGTGCGCAAGGCGGGCTGCCACGGCTATGCCTTGTTTGCCTATTCCTACCTTTTTGAAAACCATCGCCCGACGGCGAAGGGGGTGGCGCTGGCCGGCGCCCGATAAAAAAAACGCCTCCCGCAAAAGGAGGCGTTTTGAAGACGGCAGCGTCCAGAGATTATTTCTTTAGATTGGCCGGAAGTTCCATCGTTGATTCGGACTTCTGCTCCGGTTTTTTGACCGGTTTTTTCTGTTTTTGGGTGACAGCCTGTTCCTCAACCGTTGCCTTTTCCGCCTTGTGGAACTTGTTGAGCTGATCGTAGGCTTTGTTCGCTTTGGCTTCGTCGCCTTTCAAGCGGTAGGCCTGAAAGAGGCCTAGCCAGACACGGCCGTTACGCGGAGTGATCTCCGCCGCCTTTTCCATGTACTCAATGCCTTTGGATATCTGTTTTTGCATGATCAAGCTTTGTCCAAGACCGAGCCATGCGCCGGCCGTGTCCGGGCTGTTCTTAACGATGATACTATAAACGGATTCCGCCTCCTGCGGACGGTTAAGAGCAAGATAGATGCCGCCAGCGCCAAGCAGCCGCGATGAGTTGCCGGCTTTGGCAAACCCTTTGCTCTGTTCAAGGTAGTCGCGCCGGGCTTTTTCGAGAACCTTCACGCCATACTGCTGAATAGCGGGGTCATTGATGAGTGTCGCGTATTCCGGCAGGTCAGCCACCATAATGATGGTTGATCCGTCAAAATAGACCAGCTTCCAAACCTTGGAAGCAAGCAGCCGGGTGGCCAATGCGCCGGCATCCGGCCAGCATCCGTTCAGGACGACTGCGTGAGGACTCCATTCCGAGCTGATTTTTTTCCATGCGCCCGGCTGACCGAGCAGAGCGCGGTTCAGTGTCTGGTAGAATTCGGTTCCGTAGAATGATGCGCGAGTGTCGCAGAAAATTTTGTTCGAAGGATTCTGCAGGGCAATGTAACCGCCATCGTGGGCGATATTGATGATTTTTTTCGGGAAGTCGGCGCGGGACAGGATGCCGGCGGCGGCAACCGGGAAGGAGTCTTCTTCAACGCCCAGTCCGAAATGCGAGGCGCTGCCGATGCGGGTGTAGGCGCGGTTGGTGACCAGCGAGCCCGTCGAGATGATCATCAAACCCAGCGCAATAGCCACAATCAGATCATGCTGCTTGGAAGCAGTGGTCGTGGAGCGAGTCAGGTATCCGCTGATGGCGGTGAAGCTCAGAATCATAAAGGGGAAGGCGAGGAAGGCGAATAGGTGCAGCGTGCCGATGGAGCGCACGGTGAGAAACGCGCCGATCAGCGCCAGCGTGGTGAGCATGGCTGGGAGCCGTTTCTGAAGAGTGATCAGTCCGCCTGCGCCAAGGATCAGCGTGAAGACGGTCAGACTGCTAATGATGCCTTGCGGGAAGCTGCTGCTGAAGAGCGAGATCCATTCCAGATTTTCCGTACCGGTCATCAGAATCCAGTTGGCAAAAATATGACGGTGCAGGTTGACGAAGTTTGGATTAATCAGCGTCGCGAGCAGTGCGACGAAGGCGAGCCCGAGCAGTTTAGTCGTCAGCGGGGTTGCCATCGAGCGCGAGGTCTTCCGGGTTTCCTGCCAGTTTTCGATGGCGAAGAAAAGGATCAACGCCGGACCGAACAGGAACGACGGATGTATGTTGGTCCAGAGCACCTGCAGAACCAGCAACAAAACAGCCAGTAGATTGAAATTTTTGACGCGGTAAAGCAACGTCAGGAAGGTCGCGGTGAAGAGCATAAAGAACGCATCCGGGCCGGGGCGGAATACGGGGAGCATCAGCCGTGCGCAGAGCAGTAACGCCAATCCCTGACTTAGCGGGCCACCCCACTTTTTCCCGAAATTGAACATCATAAAGAACGCCGCCAGAACGATTAGAACGTGAGCCAGCGTGATGAGTTCAGCGCCGCCCAGCGACCAGAGAAGATAAACCAGACTGTTATAGAGCGGATTCATGTTGACCCAAGGCTTGCTGGCCATGGTGTAGGCAAGCGGATCAGCTTTGACGCTGTGTGCTTGCCCTAGCGCGATGTGCGTGAAGATGTCAGGACTGCTGATCGTGCGTATGCCGGTGAGGGCCAGAAGGACGAATCCGAAGACAACCAGAGCAAGGCCGAGCGATTTTTTGTTACTCATAGAAAAGAACTCCCTGTTTGAAACAATGGGTGGGATTTTAGTGGCTCAAGCTTTTTTTACAAGCAGGAATCCCCGCAAACCCCGTTTGACGTTTAAAAAAGATCCATTTGCGAATCATCGGCTTTTTTCCGCCGCGAACCGTGCTGGGCGATTTTCGGCGCGCCCTCGGCTTCGAATTCACCTTCTTCAAGGTTGTGCAGAATCTCAGTGGCCCGCTCGAGGACAGAGGCGGGCAGGCCAGCCAGCCGCGCGACGTGAATTCCGTAGCTCTTATCGGCCGCGCCGGGAACGATCTTGCGTAGAAACGTGATCCGGTCGCCATGCTCTTTCACCAGCACATTGGCGTTCTGCACGCCTGGCAGGGTCAGACTCAAGTCGGTCAGCTCGTGATAATGCGTCGCAAACAGCGTCTTGGCCCGCACCGCCGGATTAGTGCAGAGAAACTCCGCAACCGACCACGCGATGCTGATGCCGTCGAAGGTGCTGGTTCCGCGCCCGATCTCGTCGAGAATAATCAGACTCTTCGGCGTCGCGTTATTCAGAATATTCGCCGTTTCCTGCATCTCCACCATAAACGTACTGCGGCCGCGCGCCAGATCATCGCTGGCGCCGACGCGCGTGAAGACGCGGTCTACCAGTCCAATCTTCGCTTCGCTTGCCGGAACAAACGAGCCGACGTGCGCCATAATTGTGATCAGCGCCACCTGCCGGATATACGTTGATTTACCCGCCATATTCGGGCCGGTGATCACGATCAGCTGATGATCAGAGCAATTCAGAGTCGTATCATTCGGCACAAACCGTTCGGCGTCCGGCATCTGCTCAACCACCGCGTGGCGTCCGTCGCGAATAATCAGTTCGTCGCCGTTGCTCATCGCGGGCCGCACATAACGGCGGGTCAGCGCGTTTTCGGCGAAGGCCGCCAGTACGTCGGCCTCGGCGACGGCGCGCGCGTTGCGCTGAATTTCATCGATGTGCTTCACCACTTCGTCGCGGACCTGAGCGAACAATTCAAATTCGAGTGCGACGGCCCGTTCCTGCGCGCCGAGAATTTTATTTTCGTATTCCTTCAGCTCCGGCGTGATGAACCGCTCCGCATTCGTCATGGTCTGCTTGCGGGCGTAATGCTCCGGCACCATCGCAAGATTGCTGTTGGTGATTTCAATAAAATATCCGAACACCTGATTGAAGCGCACCTTGAGCGACTTAATGCCCGTGCGCTCCTGTTCCGTCGCTTGAAACTCCGCCAGCCACTGCTTGCCTTTGCCAGCCGCGTCGCGCAGTTCGTCGAGCTCTGCGGAAAAGCCTCGGCGAATCATACCGCCTTCTTTCACCGAAACGGCCGGTTCGTCGTCGATCGCCTCGTCAATCATTTTTACAGCGGCTGGAAGTTCGGTCAGCGATTTTTCCAAGGATTGGAAATTTTTATTTTCCGCAAGTAGCTTTTTGAGCTTCGGCAGTTGATCGAGCGACTCGCCGACGGCGCGCAGATCGCGGGCATTGCCGCCGCCCGAGCCGAGCCGCGACATCATCCGCTCCAGATCGCGCATTTCACCGAGCAGTTCGCGTGTCTGCGCCAGTAAGGTTCGGTTTCCAGCGAAGGCCTGCACCGCGTCGAGCCGGGCATTAACAGAGGAAAGGTCGCTTAGCGGACGGACAATCCAGTCGCGCAGCATCCGTGCGCCCATCGCCGTGCGGGTTGTGTCCAGCACCGAAAAAAGCGTCGACTTTGGACCCTGCCGCGCCGGATTGAGCGGCGCGACCAGCTCAAGGTTCATCGCCGTTGTTTCGTCGAGTAGTAGATAATCGTCCGGATTCTTTACCTGAATACGGCGGACATGCGCGAGGTTGCGGCGCAGTCCGGTATTTACGTAATAAAGCACCGCGCCCGCCGCGCGCAGACCGAGCGGCGAATTTTCACACCCAAAACCTTTGAGCGAATGCACTTTGAAGTGGCGCAGCAGTACGTCTTCGGCGCTGGCGGACTCAAACGTCCAGTCTTCGCAAACCGTCTTGAGCGTGCTTCCAAGGATCGGAAGAATCGCGCCGTCCTCCGCTGCGGCTTCGGCGACGATGCATTCCTGCGGTGCGTAGCGCGCCAGATTGCCGGAAAGCGATTCCGCGCTGCTCGATTCTTCAATCCAGAACGCGCCGGTCGAAAGGTCAAGCATCGCGAGGCCGAAGCGACCGCCGGCGCGAACGAGGCCCCCCAGATAATTGTTCTTTGTGCGGTCGAGCGCGGTTTCGTCGAGAATGGTTCCGGGCGTCACCACACGGGTGATCTCACGTTTCACAATCCCTTTAGCGGCGGCGGGGTCTTCGACCTGCTCGCAGACGGCGACTTTTTTGCCTGCCGCGATCAGCTGGGCGAGGTAGCCTTCCGCCGCGTGATAGGGCACGCCGCACATCGGCACGTCATGGCGTTTGGTAAGCGTAATGTCGAGAATGCGCGCTGCCTCCTTGGCATCCTCCATAAACATCTCGTAAAAGTCGCCGAGGCGGAAGAAGAGCAGTGTGTTTTCGGGCAGTTCGCGGCGGATCCGCCGGTACTGATCCATCATCGGTGTGCTCTTGTCTGCCATAGACCGCACAAGCTAACAAAGCACGCTTCCGATGTCTGGAACAATTTTTTCCCAATGTTTGGAAAATTAATTGCGACCATTTGCAAAGCCGTGTACCTTGGCATCCTCATGCGCCGCGTTTTGCGCGGAGCCGGTTTTGACTTAAAAATTAAATCCAAGGAGAGTTGCGATGAAGGGTATTCCGATCTCAGGTGTCCGCAATTTTGCACTGATGGGCCACACAGGCAGTGGCAAGACGGCTTTGCTGGATGTGATGCTCAATATCCTTGGAACCAATGAACGCGTCGGCTCGGTGGACGACAAGAGCAGTATGGCCGACTGGACGCCCGAAGAGCAGGAGCACGAAATCTCCATCTGGGCCAAACCCTTCGACGGCGTTTATACTGCCGCCAGCGGCAAGCAGCGCCGCTTCGTGGTTCTGGACACTCCCGGCTATGCCGACTTTATCGGCCAGCTCATGGCCGCCGCCGAAATCACCGACGCCGGACTGATTGTCGTGGACGCCATTTCCGGTATTCAGGTCGGCACCAGCCGCGCATGGAAAGTCTGTGAAAAACGCAACCTGCCGCGCGGTATCGTCATCACCGGCCTCGATAAACCGGATGCCGATTTTAATAAAGCGCTGGCCGCCATTAAGGACATGTGGGGCGATGTGCGCTGTGTGCCGGTGGTTCTGCCAACCGCCGACGGCAAGGCCGAAGTGGATATTCTCGACATGCCGACCGACGCCGTGCCCGCTGATATGGCCGACACCGTGAAGGCGATCCGCGACCACCTGATTGAACTGGCCGCCGAAACCGACGACAAGATGATGGAACAATATTTTAACGGCGAGGAACTCACCGCCGACGAATTTTCCAACGGTCTGCGCAAGGCGGTACACGAAGCGCACCTGATTCCCGTTTTCGCCTGCTCAGCCAAAACGAAAATCGGCGTGAAGGAAACGATGGACTCCATCAGCCGCCTCTTCCCGTCGCCGGAAGACTATCCGGTTAAATGCGCCGACGGCCATGAAGTGGCCACCGGCGAGAACGAGCCGTTCGCCGGACTCGTCTGGCGCTCGGTGAACGATGCGTTCACCGGTCAGATCAGCTTTGTGCGCGTCTATCGCGGCAAGCTCACGCCGAACTCCGAAGTACTCAACGCCACCAAAGGCGAAAAGGAACGCATCGGCAGTATTTTCTATATCAACGGCAAGAAGCAGACCGACTGTCTGGAAGCCAAGGCGGGCGATATTATTGCTCTGCCGAAACTGAAAAATACCTTCCTGAACGACACGCTCTGTGCGCCGGCCGAAAAGATCACCTTCAAGCCGATTGAGTTTCCGCATCCGGTGAGCGCTTACGCCGTCGAGCCCAAGACCAAAGGCGACGAAGACAAAATCGGCACAGCGCTGCACCGCGCGGCGGACGAAGATCCGTCCATCCGCGTCGAGCGCAACACCGAAACGCGCGAAACCCTGCTGTGGGGCATGGGCGACATGCACCTCGACGTCACGCTGGAGCACATCAGGAACCGCAGCAAAGTGGACATCACCCACCACACGCCGAAAGTTGCTTACCGCGAAACCATCACCGGCAACGGCGAAGGCCACTACAAACACAAAAAGCAGTCCGGCGGCCGCGGCCAGTACGGCGAATGCTACGTGCGGGTTCATCCGCGCGCTCCGGGCGACGACGAATGGTTTGCCAACAAAGTGGTCGGCGGAACCATTCCGCACAACTTCATTCCCGCCTGCCAGAAGGGCTTTATCGAAGGCATGTCCAAAGGCCCGCTGGTCGGCGCCGAAGTGAGCAACCTCAAAGTGGAACTCTACGACGGCTCCTACCACGACGTGGACTCGTCTGAAGTCGCCTTCAAAATCGCCGGCTCGCGCGCTCTGCACGAAGCGATTGAAAAGGCGCGGCCGGTTCTGCTCGAGCCGATCATGACCATTGCCATAACCGTCCCCGACGAATATATGGGCGACATCACCGGCATCCTCAACACCAAGCGCGGCCGCATCCTCGGCATGGGCGTGGACGAAGGGATGCAGGTCATCACCGCCGAAGTGCCGCAGGTCGAAACCTTCAAGTTCTGTTCCGAACTGCGCTCCATCACCGGCGGACGCGGCTCGTTCGAGCTGACCTTTGCCCGCTACGAGCAGGTCGCCGCCAACATCGCCCAGAAAGTCATCGCCGCCGCCCAGAAAGACAAAGTCGCCGTCGAGGATTGATGCGGTTTCCAAGGGTTGGAAGAATTTCTTCCAGCCCTTGGAAATTGGAGCGGATACGACGGATGAAACTAAATAGTAGGGGTACTGGGGTCCTCTGCTGCGCCCCGTAGCGTGCTTTGCTCTGCTACTGGGGGCACTCTCTCCACCAACCCGACTGGCATTTTGGAGGTTTTTACAGCAGTTGTTTCTTGGATCAGGTAGGGCGTGCCTGTCTCAGGCCGCCGATTCCTGTCTTCTGTGGGGGAGCTCGCTGGGCTCGCCATTTCCGGCCGTCCTCCTTCGCCCCCGCGCACTGGAGCGCCAGCGCAACAAGCCCCTCCTTCATCAGCGTCGCCTGGGATAAGAAATCATAGGAGAAATCGACACCCGTCAACCGGAAAGGTCTGCACTACAGCCCGTTTTTGAAAACGTACCCCTGAAAATAAAGGATGAAACGAGGGTTTGCCCCTCAAAAATGACAGTTTTGATCGCATTAAGTCAATTATTGACTTAACGGCTTAATGAGCTGAATATAGAGGTTATTGCAGTAATCAAAGGTGAAAGCAATTGATGAAAAGGATAAGCCAGAAGAATATTGCTAAAAAAGCTGGGGTTTCTCCCAGTGCGGTGTGCCTGCTCTTGAAAGATCCGAATACCAAACGGGTTTCTCCAGAAACGCGCGAGCTGATTTACGAGGTCATGCGCGAAAACGGATATGCTTTTAAAGCGGACGTTAAATCGGGGGATATTCTTTGTGTCTATCGTCTTCCGTCAGGGGCCTTAATGAGCAACGGAGATATCAGTTTTTTCTACGGGAGCCTGCTGATGGCCGTAGAACAGACTGGTCAGCGGCTTGGCCACGCCGTTCGGCTCCGCAGTTATAATCACGTTTCTGAGTTGCCAGCGCTTATACGCGATCCGGCAGTTGCCGGTATTATCAGCATCAACTCATCGCGGCTAGCGGATGAAGCTGACTGCGGCAAGACGGTGATTGCAGTCAACGCTGTGTACTCTTCCTCGTGTGATACAGTGCAGTCTAGCCACCGCGGAAGCGCCCGCGATCAGGTTGATCTTCTGTGCCGCTACGGACATCAGCGAATTGCATTTTTCAGCGTAATCTATCCGCCAGAACAGTCGGAATCAGATCGGGAGCATCATGAGTCTGTCACCGAACGTTTTTCGGGTTATTGCGAGGGGCTTTTTCAGAACAATCTGCCCATCCGGCAGGAATACTGTTGTATTGAGATGATGCCGGCTTTCCTACCGGATTTGACGGATCCGGTTCAACGGGCTCTTGCCGCTCTTTTCAGGCTACCCGAACCGCCGACTGCGATTCTGGCTTTTAATGATCGGTTTGCCATAACGCTGATCCGCGCCGCTCAGGCGGCAGGTCTCCGGGTGCCGGAAGATATCAGTATTATCGGTAACGATAATACTGAGGAGGGTCGCCACTGCATACCGGCGCTTACGACAGCCGAGCAAAACCGCGCCGCGTTAGGGCGGGTGGCTGTTGAGCGGCTGGTTCAGCGAATCGACAACAAGGAGCATGGACCTTTTCAGATGATCTCAATCCCGCTCAAAGTGATCGAACGAGGCAGCGTGGCGGCTCCTCCTGCGGTGATTAAGCGGCTGAAATAGAGCCACTTCATGTTTGCTGTTGTCCTGAGTTTTCCGGGAAAACAGCTTCCTGCTGGTTTTTCCGGCTCTTCACATGGTAACCCGTCCCTTTGAATTCGATGCTCGGATTTCTTGTTCTGCGCAGCACACTACGCCGTTACGCTGGCTCTCCGTAAAAATATTCAAACCGCGATCGGACAAATTTTGAGCCGGTCCTGAGGAGCGGAGACCTGACCCGAATGGCGAAAGTCATGGCCGTTCGAACCCGTCGATGGTGGAATAATCGCGCGGTTTTATTCCTCACGGCTACTCTTGACCAGGCTTCCTTGTCGTTGGCGGCGATAAGCACAACCAACCAACTAGGGTTTGACGGCGGGCGGAGTCACCGGTTGGGGGGGGCGGCGGAGCCTGGGCTCAGTCTCATCAAGATAGGCTGGATAGCTCAGGATCGGGTTGGTCGGGTGCTCGCCACCGGGTAGATTCTTCAGGGAAAGGTAAATTATATTTATTCAAATTTATTATAGTTGACGTATTGATGATATCTAGTAAACTGTCGGGGTTAATGATAGGGAGCTGACGAGAGTGGATCGCTTGATATGTACCGGGGGTATTAATGAAAGGATGCACGATGAAGAAAGTGGTGCTGGCGGTTTTCGGACTGCTGACTTGCGGAGTGGTTCGTGCGGAATACGAGCAGGGTTTTGAGTCGTTTTCTGCCGGGTCGCTGAAGCCTCAGGATGGGTGGGAGGCCAATGATAAATTTTCAGTGGTCAAGACCCAAGATGCCGGTGGTTATAAAGGCGGACAGGCGGTTAAGACAGCCGCAGGGGATGATAAGACGATTCGGCACGAGGCTTCAGGAGTTGATTTTAAGCTGACCATGGATAGGGGGGCTGTCGAGTATGGTTTTGATTTCCGCGAAGAAGTGACAGCGATGATGAATGTGCGTATGTATTTGAGGTCGGGCGCAAGCTCCTCTGGGTATGCTCCGAGCTTCGGTTTCCGAGCTGGGGTGGTGGTCATTCGCCCTGCCGGCGAAATGGGGGAGCAGTTTGTGACTGGAGCGAATTTCAGCGAGATCTGTGGCGTTGGGTCTTCGAAGCTTTGGACGAAGGGGGAATGGATCCGGGTGAGTCTCATTCTAACCGGAGATAATTTCCAAATTGCCACAATCAAAGCGGTTAACCTTAGCCGCGGCGGTATTGAAATTCCTACTGGTGTCACGGAGGCGGATCTCAGCCAATACAGGGTTAATCTTAAAAGCACAACCAGGTTGGATCGGGCTAATATCCGCATGTCCGGGAGCAGCGGGACTTCTGTTGATAACGTGTATGTAAAAGATGCAGAGGTTTCTCGCCCCTCGCTGTGATTTGGGCGCTTTAATAAAAGGGTTGCAAGAACGGGAAAGGGGAAAGTTATGAGAAAATTAATAGGGATGACAGCGGTAATAGCCGGCCTGGCGGGAATCGCGCAGGCTACGTATGTTCAAACATTTGATACGTTTGCTCTGGGAACGCTTACGGCTCAGGAGAACTGGGCTGCGAATACCTCGGCGGCGGTGGTTGCGACGGCGTCGAGCGGCAACTATAGCGGCGGGCAGGCGCTTGCATCACTGGATAGTACCGATAAAACTTTGACCGGGACCAATCTTACCTTCGGGCTGGCCGGCGGTACGAACGTCATCGAGTACGGGTTTGATTTCAATACAACAAACACGACAGCAGTATCCACGAAAATGCGTCTGTCTATAATCAACTCAACAGGAGTGGAAGGTGTCCCCAGTCCAAGCTTCGGTCTGACAAACGGATCGGTGAATATCCGTGTAGCAGGTGAGACCGGCACTGACTATATCACAGGGAACAATCTGGCGGGCTCCGCTTATTACAGCACGAATCCCACTCCTGCCAGCGGGCAGTGGACGAAAGGCGACTGGATTCGTTTATCGCTGCAACTGACCGGTGCGGCCGGCTCCAAGTTCACCAATGCGACCATCACGGCCTTCAATTTGTCGCGCGGATGGTTCATTGCGACGGGAGTTACGGATGTGGATCTCAGCGGCTACACCACCTTCAACACCACTAATTCGTTCAATGCGATTCGTATCCGGAATACAATCGGCGGGGTTTCTATAGACAATGCGTATGTCCAGTCGTTTAAATCCTCACTCAACTTTGGGGCGACCAGCAATACGGTTCCCTATCAGGAGACCTTTGAAGAAATGGCTGTCGGATCGCCCATTGTCGTATTCAATAATACCAACGGCTGGTACAACGGTACGAATACCGGC
This sequence comes from Kiritimatiellales bacterium, assembly GCA_037144035.1. Taxonomy (GTDB): domain Bacteria; phylum Verrucomicrobiota; class Kiritimatiellia; order Kiritimatiellales; family Tichowtungiaceae; genus Tichowtungia. The sequence goes on along the minus strand of JBAWXO010000002.1, from coordinate 1,281 downwards.
AGTGCCTTTGTCACCAATGTGTCTTACGAATTGAACAATCTGCTTCACCCTGTCGAAAGTGCGGCCCATTCGAATGTGCTTAAGTTCACAGATGCCAGCCTGATCAACCGGATTCAGCCCTATTCGGCGGCGAACACGACTGTGGATTTCATGCTTCAGTCCGCACTTGGAGAAATCGCCCCAAATAGCAGTATGGTCCCGGGCAGTCAGACCGCTCTCTATTTGAATGCCGACGGACGTCTGAAGGCCTGGTATGGGCTCGATAATACCGGCACCAACAATGCCTGGCTGACGTATGCCAATACACCGGTTGGCACAGCGGACTGGGTGCGGGTCACTATCGCATTGGATTACACCACCGACGCAGCGAACAGCTTTTTCAAGGTCATGCTGGACGGCGTTGAGCTTCGGCCGCCAACCAACGGATACACCAAGGGTCTTGGAGCCTTTAATGCCGATCCCAATGGCACCTGGCTTCTCATCGCGAATCAGGCACTCAAACAGATCCAGTCTTTCGCCGTAGCCGAGTCGGGTATGCTGGATGACCTCGTGGTTACGACCAACGACGTGACAGAATTTTACCCGATCATCAACCATCTGCTGACGGTCACCAGCGGCACCGGAGGCGGTTCATACACCAATGGGTATGTGCAAGCGATTGAGGCAACTGTGATCGGCGGGAAGACCTTTGCTTCATGGACTGGCGACACCGTGTATTTGACCGATTCCAATTCTGCCAGCACCACGGTGACGATGCCAGCGCAGGCCGTTTCCCTGACCGCGACGTACGTAGACACCACGTATGCCCTGACGGTTACCAGTGGCAGCAATAGCGGTCCGTACACCAATGGACAGCAGGTGGCGATTGTGGCGACCGGAATCTCCGGTAAGACCTTTGTGGCATGGACTGGTGACACCCAGTATGTGGACAACGCCAGCTCCGCGAGTGCTACGGTGACCATGCCGGCGCAGGCGGTTAATCTGACTGCAACGTACACAGACACCACGTATGCTCTAACGGTCAACAACGGCAACGGTGGTGGTTTGTCGTACACCAATGGACAGCAGGTGGCGATCTATGCAGATCCTCCGAGCGAGGGGAAGGTGTTCGACAAGTGGACCGGTGATACCCAGTATTTGGACAACGCCAGTTCCTCAATCGCTACGGTGACGATGCCGGCACAGGCCGTTAATCTGACCGCGACGTATGTGGACATCACGTATGTCCTGACGGTTACCAGCGGCACGGGTGGCGGGTCGTATACCAACGGACATGTGCAG
>JBAWXO010000001.1:0-32384 GCA_037144035.1 Kiritimatiellales bacterium | reverse complement strand
CGGGGTGCCTGGGAGAAAGGGATGGAGAAACATGTCTGATAAATATCAAAAAGATCTCAGCATAGAAGTCCTGGTCGTCTTCTTTATGTTCATCATTCTCATCGCTCTGGGTGTGTCCACTATCATCCTGAGCCGGCAGAATTTTCTGCAGAAAAAATATCCCGTGGCGGTTCGCTTCGAGGAAGTCAGCGGCCTGCGCGATGGCGACAACGTTTTCCTGCGCGGCATGAAAGCCGGTGTAGTGAAGGAAACGGCGCTGAAAAATAATCATGTAATTGTTCGCGCCGACCTCGACGTGCCGGTGCAATTCCGCGAAGGGTACAAGGTCGAAGTGGTCGCCGCTTCGATGCTCGGAGGGAAACAGCTGAAAATTGAGGAAGGCCCTGCGAACGCGCAGCCGATTCCGGAAGACGCTGTGATCAAAGGTACGACTCCGACGGATATCCTCGAAGAACTTGGCTCCGCTGTGGCGAGCGTTCGGGAAATAACCGACCAGATTGCCTCCGGCAAAGGCACCGTTGGCAAACTCATCTATGAGGATGCGGTTTATGATAATCTGCGTGATGTCACCGATAAGATCGCCAAAGGCGAAGGAACGATCGGCAAGCTGATCAATGATGACGCCGTTTACACCGATTTGAAAGCATCCATGTCTAATCTGAAGGAAATAAGCGAACGGCTGGCGAACGGTGAGGGCACATTAGGAAAACTGATGTCCAAGGACGATCAGCTTTATCAGAATCTCAGCGTCTCCGTGGCGAACATCCGCAGTATCACGGATAAAATTGGATCAGGCGAGGGCACCCTCGGCAAGCTGGTTAACGATGATGAAATCTACAACGAAGCCCGGAAGCTTCTGGCGGAACTGCGCGCGGCGATTGACGATATGCGCGAAACCTCGCCGGTGACCACCTTTAGTACTATTTTCTTCGGCGCGTTTTAAAGCGTTTCTGCAGAAACCACGACAGCGAAATCTTTTTCTTTTTTAACTTAAGCAAGAGCTGGCTCTTCTGGTTAAAAAATGATTTTGTTGTTCGTGGTTTTGTCATCCAACAATAGCAAAGACTATCCAGCTTACGGGCCGCAGGTGAAGCGTCCCTTGCGTGTCAGGGTTCTTCAGTACGCCTCACTGGTGCTGGCCGTTGCTGGCCTTGCTCTGCTTTATCTCTTTTCGGTGAACCGCGATATTCCGCTCGTGCGAGTCAGTGATATCACCCCGACCATGAACTTCGCCTATGTCCGCATGGCGGGCGAGGTCACGCGAGACGCCTATGTCTTCCAATCCGGCGGCATGGTTTTCGACATAAAAGACGGCAGCGGGGAAATCACCGTCATGGGCGGGCGGGCGCAGGCTCAGGCGCTTGAAGCTTCTGGGAAACTTCCGCGGCGCGGTGACCGGATTGAAGTGACGGGCAGTCTCAGCGTCAGCGCCGATCAAGCACCCAAACTGCGCATCCAGTCGGCCAATCAGCTTGTCCTGAACCGTAAGCGTACTGCCGTTGTTCCGGCGGAGGAAGCCCGTGTCCGTCTAGCTGCCGTGACCGCCGCGCACAAGGGCGATCAGGTCACCGTGGCCGGCACGCTCAAATCCGTTGATGTGCCCGGCCCCGGATCCAAAGCGCCCTATGCTCTGACGATTGCGGAGGATGGCGCGGAGCTGGTGATTATCTTCTGGGAGGATGTTTTCCAGGGGTTGGATAAAAAACTTCCAATACCCGGGAAACTTATCAGTGCCCGAGGACGGGTTGGCATCTATAAAGATGCCGTTCAGCTTAAAGTGTGGGAGGCTGGCGACCTGCGCGTTATGGAGTCTGGGAAATGATTTCCGCAATGGCGGCGGTGCTTGCCGGAACCGTGCTCGCCTGTTTCCTGGCCATTCTGCCCGGCCTGCATATCTATAACGTCATGGGCCTCGCGGCGCTGTTCCTCTATTCACTGCACGGCGGCGGGCTGGCCGCCATGCCGGAGGTTTATATTCCTTTCATGCTCGGCCTTGTCACCGGCTGGTCCGTTCTCAATACCATTCCCTCTGTTCTGCTCGGCGCACCGGACGAAAGCGCTATTTTCACCGTGTTGCCCGGGCAGAAATATTTGATGATCGGCCGCGGCTATGAAGGCACCATGATGATCGGTGCAGGCAGTTTGGCCGGTGTCTTCATGCTTGTCTTTCTGATCGGCCCGTTCGCGCCGAAGTTTCTGCCCGTCGTCCGCTACGTGTTCAATCCGCACATGCACTGGATTCTCTGGGTCGTTATCGCTTTTATTCTCATGACCGAATGGCCGAAGGGCGGCAATCGCGGCCCGGCGGGCTGGAGTAAATTTTTCGACGCCTGGTCTACTCTTGGCGCTGGTTTGCTCACTTTCTTTCTCTCTGGCCTGCTCGGTTTTCTGCTCCTGTATCGTCCACTGGTTTCCGTGGATGACGCATTTCAAAACATCATGCCCGCGTTCGTTGGATTGTTCGCCATCCCATGGTGCTTGATCAACGCCATCAGCGGAACGGAAGTTCCGAAGCAGTATGTTTGCGACACGCTCAACATCAACGGCGACCTCCTGCTGCGCAGCAGCATAGCGGGCGGCATCGGTGGAGGCTTTGCCGCTTTCTTTCCGGTTATCACCGGCGGGATTGGCGGACTGCTCGCAGGCCACGCCACGGCCCAGCGTGACGAGCGTATCTTCATGATGTCGCAGGGCGTTTCCAAAGTTGTTTACTACACTGGCGCGCTCATGCTCTTTTTCGCGCCGGGACTTTTCCTCACCCGCGGCGGCGGAGCATTGATCATCAAAGGGCTCTACACGCCGCACACCTGGGGCGATTACTATCTCGCGCTCGGCTCCATCGCACTTTCCGGCGCGGTCTCCTTCCTGCTCATGTCGCCGCTCACCAAATGGACGCTCAAGCTGATAAAAGTGGTGGACTACCGCCACATCTCCATCTTCTCGCTCGGCATCATCATCGCGCTCGTTTTTGTTATCACAGGCTGGGTCGGTCTGTTCATTATGACCGTCGCCACCGGCATCGGCCTGATTCCGGTTTTATTCGGCTCGCGCCGCCTGAACTGTCTCGGTGTGCTATTGCTTCCGATCGCCTGCAACATGTCTGGTGTCGGCGAACCCATCGCCGCCTTTTTGGGACTCCTCAAATGAAAAAACACCATTTTCATCTTTCATATTTCATCCTTAATATTTCTCTCCCATGAAAGGCATTGCCCATTTTATTTCCGGTGTGACCGTGGCTTCCTTCTGTCCGTGGGCGGTTGAAGCCGCGCAGAACGGCAATCCGGCGTTTTTCATCCTCGGCGCAGTCGCTGGAATTCTGCCCGACACCATCGACTTCAAATTTTACCGCTTCTTCTATCACCACGAAGTTTCCGTCGAACCGAATCCAAGCCAGCTTGATCCTCAGCTGATCGCAGACGCTGTCGCCGCCGCGATTGCGGAAGCCGTCGCTACCGGTTGTCCGGTTTGCGTCAAGCTTGCCACGATCAGGATCGGAGCCGATAACTGGCGGCAGTACCGCGTTAAAATTGATCCGGATGCCGGTGAAGTGCGTGTGCAGTTCGGCCCCGTCGTCAGCACAGGGCAGGTGCCTCAGCCCGGCACGCTGCCAGCAACCCGTCCTGTCGGACTGGCGAAATTGTCCGTGCCCATTCTGCAAAGCTACGAGCCGATTTACACCATCGATATCTTTGACGGCCCCAGTTTTAAATTCACCCGGAACGAAGCGGGGCAGGTTGAAATTGACTTTCTGCCGTGGCACCGCAACTGGTCGCACTCGCTCACCTTCGGCCTGCTGCTGGCGGGATTGACTTCACTTTGGACATGGCAGGCGGGCGTGGTCGTCTTTGGTGCGCATGTTCTTCACGTCATCGAAGATCAGATGGGACACATGGGCACCAACCTGCTGCCTCCTTTTACCAAAAAGAGGATGCCCGGCCTGAAAATCATGCACTCTGGCGATGCGTTTCCAAACTTCGGATGCGTCTGGCTCTGCTGTCTGCTCATCTTCTGGAATCTGTACGCCGCTATTCCCGAACCGCTTTACCATTTCAGTTTTATCCGTCTGATGCTCTACACCATGATTATACCGTTTTCTGTTTTTGGTGTTGTTCGCTGGCTTCTCGTCCGCGCTGACAAAGGCCATCCCGAAACTCTTTCTACGGAATGGAATATTTGAAGTCTAATACCCGCCCCGTCTTTGCTTCGCAAATCCACCCCTCCTGTGGCGGTGAACTTTTTAAATCCTCTCCTTTGGAGGGGTGCCCGCGGGTGGGGAGGGTTAGTTTTGGAAACTTCGCGGTTTGATTTGGGCGGGTTTTGAAGGCAGACTCTGCGCCTATGAAAAAACACATTCAGGCCTTCCTGTCGGAAAAAGACAATCGTCTCGTCCAGTTCATCAAATACGGCATGTGCGGCGGCGCGGCCACCGTAGTGGACATGACGGCGTTCTTTCTTTTAGCTTGGCTGGTTTTCCCGGCGCTCAGGGAAAGCGATCCGTTTACCAAGCTGCTTGGCCTTTTCCATTTCGACATCCGTTCGGTTACGGAATCGCTCCGACTGCGGAATTACTGGATCGATAAAACCATCGCGTTTCTCTTCTCCAACCTCACCGCGTACATCCTCAATGTTCTGTTTGTTTTCAAAGCCGGTAAGCACAAGCGGCATCATGAACTGATGCTCTTCTACGCCGTCTCACTGGTTTCTTTCTTTATCGGAACCTTCGTTGGCGCATGGCTCATTAAAGGCTTCGGCCTCGACACAACCTACTCCTACGTCGCCGCCGCCATCTCCGCACTGCTCATCAACTATGCCGGCCGCAAGTTTTTTATCTTTCACGGGTAAGGGATGGATGATGCCTCGCAAAGGCGCAAAGATCGCGAAGGACAGGTCTCCATTAATTTTTCTCTGCGCACTTAGAATCTCTGCGAGGAAAATTACAAAATCTGATCGAAAATTTGCTTTGCGCAGACGGCTTTGGTGAGCGAACCCCAGTTTTCCAAACCTTGGACGTCGATCCAGGTGAAGAGGCCGGATGAGCCACCGAGGGTGGCGGGCGTATTTAGGACAATTCCATCTAGATTTTTAGAAACCAGTTTTTCGCGCGCTTTGGTTTCGCCGTCATGCGTCTGGAGCGCGAAGCCGATGGCGACCTGATCTTTGCGCTTGTTGGCGCAGAGCGTGGCGGCGATGTCGGGCGTCGGTTTCAGTTCAATCGAAATATTTGTTCCAACCTTTGGAAACTTTTCAGCCGATTTTTCCAAGGGTTGGAAGTCGGCGACGGCGGCGGCGAAGATGATCAAGTCGGCGAAGCCGAATTTTTTCCGCGTGGCGGCCAGCATTTCTTCGGCGGAAGTGACACGGGTGATGTGGGCTTTGCCCGGAAGGTTTTCCGGTGAGACAGGACCAGAAATAAATTCAACCTCCATGCCGCGCTGGAGAGCTTCTTCGGCGAGCGCCTTGCCCATCTTGCCGGAGCTAGCGTTGCCGATAAAGCGAACCGGATCAAAGTATTCGTGCGTCGGTCCCGACAGGATTAAAACTTTTTTATTTCTACTCATGATGCCCGGATAATTTTTACAGAATCATTTAACGACAAAATCATGGGAGGGAGACTTTTAAGGCCGGTTTCTGGGAAATGATTTTGTCGCCCATGATTTTGTCAGAAATCTTACAGAAGAGCCTTTTGAATGACTTCCAAAATTGTTTTTGGGTCAGCCATTCTTCCAGCGCCTTCGGTTCCGCAGGCCATCCGGCCGGTTTCGGGGCCGATGCGCTGCCAGCCGCGTTTTTCCAAAGTCTGGACGTTTTCACGGACAACGGGGTTATCCCACATCTGTGTGTTCGTGGCGGGGCAGAAAATTTTGACGCACTTCTTTGGCAGCGACAGCGCGCTGGCAGAAACGATGTCGTCGCCGAAGCCGTAGGCCAGTTTGCCGATGATATCAGCGGTGGCGGGCAGAACGGCGAAGAGGTCGGCTTCGGTGGCGGGGTAGAGGTGCGGGTAGAGTTGGCCTTTGTCGGAGGTCGGGTGCGCCGGGAAAAGTTCCGTGCGCACTTCTTTCTGCGACAGCGCGGCAAACGTTAACGGTGTGACGAACTGACAGGCGGCGGGCGTCATGGCCACCTGTACGTCATGCCCGGCATGTTTAAGCGCACTGACAACACCGGCTGCCTTGTACGCCGCAATTCCGCCGGTCACACCTATGAGGATTCGTTTCATCAGACGGAAAGAACTTCTTTTTCCTTGGCCGCGAGCATGTCATCCATCTTCTTAATGCGTGCGTCGGTCAGTTTTTGAACCTCTTCGAGGCTTTCGTCGCGGTCGTCTTCGGTAATCGTGCTGTTTTTCTGGAGCGTCTTAAGCAGCTCGTTGGCATCGCGACGGACGTTGCGGATGGCGACGCGCTGATCTTCCGTGGCACGGGAGGCGACTTTAGCCATATCTTTACGACGCTGTTCGCTCATTTCAGGAATCGGTACGCGAATGAGACGTCCATCGTTTATCGGCGTGATGCCGATGTTGGCGGCGCTGATGGCCTTTTCGATGGCACCGAGCGACGATGGGTCGAACGGGCTGATGACTAGCAGGCGTGGCTCGGGAGTTGAAATATTGGCGATGTCGCGCAGGCGGGCGGCGGTGCCGTAGTATTCAACCGTGATGTTTTCGACCAGACCCGGGCTGGCCTTACCGGTGCGCAGTCCGCTCAATTCGTGATGGAGGAACTCCACGCACTTGTCCATTTTTTCTTCGGCGGCCAGCAGTACTTCCATGCTCGATTCCATAATCTCTCTCCTTGAAGTTTAGTGACCCACCACTGTTCCGGCGTTTTCACCGCGGAAGACCCTCAGCATTTCGCCTTCCTTGAAGAAGTTGAATACGACGATCGGAATGTCGTTTTCCATGCAGAGCGAGAAGGCGGCGGCATCCATGATTTTGAGCTGCTTGCTTAGCGCTTCACTGTAGGAAATCTTATCGAAGCGGGTGGCGCTCTTGTCTTTCATCGGGTCGGCAGTGTAGATGCCGTCCACCTTGGTTGCTTTCATCAGCACGTCGGCGCCGATTTCGGAGGCACGCAGCGCGGCGGCGCTGTCGGTGGTGAAGTAGGGGTTGCCGGTGCCTGCGCCGAAAATTACGACGCGGCCTTTTTCAAGATGGCGCATGGCTTTGCGGCGGATGAACGGTTCGGCGACGGCCGGCATGCTGATGGCGGTCATGACGCGTGTCTGGATGTTGACGTTTTCGAGAGCGGATTGTAGGGCGAGCGAGTTGATGACGGTGGCGAGCATGCCCATGAAGTCGCCGGTGGTTCGGTCGGTTCCGCCCGCTTCGCCGGTGAGACCGCGGAAGATATTGCCGCCGCCGACGACCACAGCGATTTCCGCCCCGGCTTCGATGAGTTCTTTAAACTGCCGCCCGATGGAGGCGAGGACGGCGGGGTCAATGCTAAGGCCCTTTTCTTTGTTCTGGAGTGCTTCGCCGCTGAGTTTGAGCAGAATGCGTTTATACTTCATAAAGTTTCCTCTCGAATGCTGTGGCACCATAAAAAATCCGCGTCCAAGTGTAAATTTCCAAACTTCGGAAAAATAAGCCTGAAAGTTTCCAAGGTTTTTGAAATCTACTTACGGACGCGGCTCATCAAATCGATTGCGGGCTGGTAACCGGGCTGCTGACCGAGAACAATTCCCAATTCCCGCTGGGCGCGGTCCGTGTGTCCCATGCGGTATTCCGCCAATGCGCTGTTATAGCGCGCGGCCGTGAAGGCAGGGTTCAGTTGAACGGCGTGGGCAAAGGCATCGCCAGCCAGTTCCAGCCGGTTTTCGCCGTAATAGGCAAGCCCGAGGTTATAGAAGGCCTGTTCATGGGTGTCATCCGCTTCGATGGCGACGATGTAGCACTTGATGGCAGTGGCGAGATCATTTTTCTTATGATACGCCAGCGCCTTCTGGAAGTTTTTGTCGGCATTGACGCGGTTAGGGCTGCGCGGCGGCGTGAATGTTATTTTTTCTCCGACAGAACCCTCTGCGATCGCCTGCAGTTCGGCGCGGGCCTGCGCGGTAAAGGCATTGGTGCCGGAGGCTTTTTTGAGGTAGAGTTCGAAACAGCGTTTGGCATCCGTCTGGTTTTTGAGCCAGTAGCGGTAGATAGATGCGGTGTTGAAAAACGCCGGAGTGTAGTCAGGATATTTCTTTGTAACGGCCTGTAAGCGCTTCAGCGCGGCGTCGGCGCCGGTGGTATGCAGTTCAGCGAGCGCCAGCGCGGTCTGCAGTCGAGGATCGTCCGGGGTGCGTCCGAGAGCGCGGTTCAGATTGCGCCCAGCCTCGTCCCACTTCTGATTTTTTGCGTAGAGCACACCGACAAAAGCGAGCGGACGCGGGTCATCAGGTTTAATCAGCGAGGCTTCGCGGAAAGCGTGCTCGGCGGCGGCGAAATCATTCTGCGTGCTCAGCGCGACGCCGAGGTTGCAGAGCACGTCGTGCTGCCCGGCATCCAGACGACAGCTTTCATTAAAGGCTCCCGCCGCATCTTTTGAATTGCCCATTTCCCAGAGCAGCACGCCGAGCCGGTTGTAGGCTTCCGCATTTTCGGCGCTGCCCGCACGGCTGCGGATTGATTTTTCCAACAGGGCTCGAGCGCGGACGAGGTTGCCCTTGTTCCACTCGGTCATGGCCTTGGAATAGAGTTTTTCTCCGGGCTTCTGTTCGCAACCGAAGAAAAGCGCGCTCACCAACAGCGCGGACAGAACCCAACGGAGCCAGATGTTTTTCATACGGAATCCTTCAGCCAGATCTTCCGTGTGCGCGGACCGTCGAATTCGCAAAAATAAATGCTCTGCCAAGTGCCGAGCCGGAGTTTGCCGTCTTTCACAATCACTTGCACGGAGGAACCCATCAGACTGGCTTTGACGTGCGCGGCGGTATTACCTTCGCTGTGGCGATAGCCGTCGTCCCACGGCACCATGCGGTCGAGCACCGTTTCCATGTCGGCGGTCACATCGGGGTCGGCGTTTTCGTTGATGGTGACACCGGCGGTGGTATGCGGAACAAAAACAGTGATAAGCCCATCTTTCATCCCGTTTCCGTCAGCAAACTGCTGGACGGCAGAGGTGACGTCGATGAAACCGGTGCGGGATTTTGACTGGACGGTAATCTCATTCATGCTTAGCCTGCACTCTAATCAACCGGCCTTTTGATGCCAGTCAAATTGTGTAAAAAACAGGAACTTGATCATGGAAAAGCTGTACCCGCTCCGTTTCCGTCCGGTTTATAAGGATTACATCTGGGGCGGTAACCGTATCCAGAAGCTGTATAACCGCAACGGACCGGTTGGTGTTTATGCCGAGTCATGGGAAATTTCAACCCATCCGGACGGGACAACCGCCATCGCCAACGGCCCGCTGGCCGGAAAAACCCTGCGCGAACTTCTACCGGAGCATAAAACCGCGCTGCTGGGCACAAACGTCAAGGGCGGCGATTTCCCGTTGCTTATTAAACTGATCGACGCACGGGACACGCTCAGCGTGCAAGTCCACCCGAATGATGCTAACGCCGCCGCCGTCAACGGCGATCCGAAAACTGAAATGTGGTATTTTCTCGACGGCGACGGCACAGCAAAAATCTATTGCGGACTTAAGCCTGGCATCGGCAAAGCGGAATTCCTGAAGGCGATGGAAAATAAAACCTTCGCCGACATCCTGCAGTCCATCCCGGCGAAAAAGGACGAGGCTGTTTTTGTGCCGGGCGGGCGCGTTCACGCCATCGGTGCGGGCTGCTTGATTCTGGAGATTCAGCAGAATTCCAATACCACCTACCGCATCTACGACTGGGATCGCGTGGATTCCATCGGCAAAAGGCGCGAGCTTCATATTGATAAAGCACTACAGGTGATTGACTGGGAAAATAACGGCGATCCACGTTGCAAGATCAACGGAACAGAAATTCAAAACTGTGAATATTTCCGGCTCGAACGGTTTGCGTTGAACGCGGAACGGAATTTTCCAATGGTTGGAACCTCCTTCCATGCGCTGTTCGTCGCCGAGGGATCAGGTGCGATCTCCTGGGTTGGCGGCGAAGAAAAAATGATGCTCGGTCAGTCGTGGCTGGTGCCCGCTGCGCTCGGCAGCTACACCCTTCGTCCGGAAGGCACTGCACTGACGTCGCTGTGCATCACGGTTCCTTAACGTTTCCAAGGGTTGGCAGCAGGCACAAAAAAGACCCGCAGTTGCGGGCCTTTTTTGCATCAGCAGGGACTTACTGCTGTTGCGTTTGATCAGGAGCAGAATCGGTAGACTGCTTTTTGCGTTTGATCAGGAAAAGAACTAGCAGGATGCTGGCAATTACGGCCACACCACCTATCCACAAGAGGGGCGATGTTTTTGCGACAGTCGCTTTCTTTTCTTTAGCCAGGATGACGGCAGACACTTCGTTGGTTGCTGCCGGAACCTCTTCGAGAGTTACGGTGACCTGTTTATCAGCACCGGTGAGGGTGGCTGCCTTGGTTATAAAACCTTCCTTGCTTAGTTCAATGACGGTGTCCTTTTCAATCAGCTGTTCAACTGGAGTCGTGCCGACAGCAGCTCCATTGATGACAACTTTTGCGCCAGCAGGTTGACTGTTGATCATCACGTACGGCATAGCCTTGAGCGCAACGTAGATCTGAGCGGGCGATTCGGGCGTCAGAGTGACGCTTTCTTTATAATAACGGTCAGCGCTTACATCCAGTACGATTTTTTCGCCGACGGGGAGTTTGACTGAATCTTTGCCGACCAGACTGTCTGCGCGGGAGATCTGTGCGCCGGCCGGTGTGGCCGAGACGGTGATGACCGGGAACGGTCTGAGAACGGTGCGGACTTCGTAGGGCGGTGCACCGGTGATCGTGCCTCTCTGGGTGAAATAGTTTTCTTTGCGCAGTTCGAAGGTGCGGGGGGTCAGGATTTCTTCCCGGACGGGTGAGATACCGATTAACTGGTCGTTTTCGTAAATTCCAACTCCCTCCGGAGAGGCGGAGATGGTGACGATCGGGCGGCGGGCCAGCACAACGACGAGCGGGTCGGGGCTTTCGGTTCCAACTGAAATGTCCTGATCATAGTAGTCGGCAGCTTTCAACGTATAGGTAAGTGCCTTGTCGCCAACCTGCACCTTCATCGGGGTATTTCCGATTGAGATTTCTAAACCGGTCGGATAGATGGCCGCGTTGGGTTTGCTGTCGACCAGTACAGGGGTCGGTCGGAGTTTCAGATCAATCGTACGTGCCGAGTCATAGTCGACTTTAACCGGTGCGTCATAGTAACGGTCTTTGCGGAGGGTAAAGCTCTTCTCGCTGACGAAGATGCTGGTGTCGAAAGGTGTAGTACCCACCCGAGTCTGACCATCAGCGCCGTACACCACCGCGCTCGACGGAATGGTATTGATGGTGGTCGGGGCGCAACTGCAGATGGCGAGGATGAGACTCAGTGCGAAAAACAGGTTGATGGATTTCTTAATCATTGAAGACTCCTTGAATAGATTACAAACACGCTGATTTATACAGCAGGAACCGTTTTTAAGTCAAACGGGAGGCCTGTTTATTTTACAATCCGCAGGCGGAATAATTCGTTTTCTGAGTGCATTGAACGCCAGCGCCAGCGCCATCAGCGCGCCGCCGCCCAGTAGACGCGGCCAGTCAGCGCGTTCGCGGAAGAAAAACACCGAAACGAGGATTCCCAGCGGGATTTTTAGATTATTGAACACCGCCAGCGTGCCGGAGTTGACCCGTCGTGCCCCCATATTCCAAAGGAAAAAACCGAGACCGGAGGCAATGACGCCTAAATAAAGGAGAATGATCGCTTGTTTTGCGGTGATGACCAGCACCGCCCACGGGGTTCCGGCGGCAGCCAGTGCGGCGGTGAGCGCAGCGCCGAGATAGAGTAACCCGAACACCTGCAGGTTGGTGTGGGCTCCCGGCATGCGGGCCATCGTGCGACGATAGAAAATTTGTCCGAAGGCGAAGCAGAGATTGGCGCCCTGCATCAGCAGAAATCCGTGCCACAGTTCCGGCGATCCGATCTGCCGGTATTCAATAACACCCCCCCCGACGGCGGCCAGCGCGGCGGCGGTCAGTGCAATAAAGCAGATCCGCCGCTCGAACAGATCGTTAATGAGGGTCACATAGATGGGCGTGAAGACAGTGAAAAGCGCCACTTCATAGGCCTTGAGACAACCGAAGGCATGGATGTAGGCGACATACATCAGGCCGTACTGCACCGCGCCGATGATAAGCAGGCGGGCGGCGTCTGCCGGGCGCAGGATACTTAACCGCAGAAACGGCGCGAAGACCGCCAGCGCGACACCCAGCCGGATAAAAGCGACTGCGGCGGAAGGCAGGCCGGTCAGTTCGCCTTTTATCAGGCCGAATGAAAAGGCCCAGATGAGAGAAACAAGTAAAAGTAACGGCATGGAATCTTTTCCTGATGACTTTCCCGGCATTCTGCCTGAATTTTCGATGTTTTAAAATTGTTATTGCTCATTTCATGAAACATTGGACCCGAGCGTAGCGAGAGAGGCACCGCCGTAAGGCCGGGCAGCGACTGCAGGGAGTGGCAAACTCGTCCTGCTTTTATGTCCGCAGTGTTACGGCGTTGCAGACGGACAATCCTTCTGAAACAATGATCGGCTTATGCAGAAAAAGCGCTTCATTTTCGATATAGGCAACGTGCTGGTGGATTTTGACTTTCAGGTGCTGCTTCAACAGATCGCCGATGACTCCGGAACGCCGGCCAAGCCGCCGACGGAGCGCGACCTTGAAATGCACCACGCGGTGGAAGAGGGCGTCATCAGCGATCAGGCGTTTGCCGACTACCTCAACGAAGCCAAAGGCCTTTCGTGGAGCGTGGACGATCTGATCGGCGTCTGGCAGAAAATGTTCACCGTCAACCAGACCGGCTACGGAATGTTCCGCGAAGCGATTGCGCGCGGCTTACCGGTCTATACGCTCAGCAACATCGCCGAACACCACATCGAAGCCATTGAACGCAACTGGCCCGACTTCTTCGACGGCGCGACCGGCTTGTTTCTTTCTTATCAGGTCGGCGCCCGCAAGCCGAACGCTGAAATCTACCGCCACAGGCTAGACGATCTCGGCGTCAAAGGGGAGCAGTGTCTTTTTCTGGATGATTTAACCAAGAATGTTGAGGCCGCCCGAGCCGCCGGTATCCAAGCCCATCAGTTCATTCCGGCGAACCATGCCGCCATCCGCGAAGCGGTCAAAGGATTTTTTTAACGTTCCGCCGAGCTTGATTCGTACAACTCCAGCGGCAGGCCGTCAGGATCCGCGAAGAAAACAAACTTTCGCTTCGTAACCTCGTCGAGCCGGACCGCCTCCACGGCAACGCCCAGAGATTCCAGCTTCGTCTTCCACGCGTCGACATTATCCACCTCAAACGCTAGGTGCCGCAGACCGCTGGCCTCCGGATAGGACGGCCTCTTGGGAGGATTCGGAAACGAGAACAGCTCCAGCTTGGAACCATCCGGTAAAGCCAAGTCCAGCTTGTATGAATCCCTGACTGCCCGGTAGTGTTCCCCGACCACGATCAATCCAAGAACCGCCGTGTAGAAGCGTTTGGACAGTGAATAGTCCGAGCAGATAATCGCGGCATGATGGATGCGTTTCAGTTTCATAATTCACCGGCCAAAAGGTTTTATTAACGACGGCTTGAATGTAACGCGGCGGTTTGAGAGCGGCAAGAGTTGAATAAACCGGCAATGCCGGTTTCCAAAACGAGGTTTCACCTTAGGGGCGAAGTTGTGTCCGGCGGAGCGGGTATGTAGTCCCGCCTTCAGGCGGCTCTAACGGTTCCGGCTAAAGCCGGTACTACATACCAAAATAAAGGGCACTGATTATGCAGGTAAGTTTGTGCAACGTGATTCGGTCAGGTTCCACTCCTGCCTTCAGGTGGCTCCAACGGTTCCGGCTGAAGCCGGGACTACATACCAAAATAAAAGGCGCTGATGATGCAGGTAAGTTTGTGCAGCGTGATGTGATCGATCCCCAAGCCGTACTTCAAACGCGGCCGGTGGCCGCGGTTTCCAACCCTTGGAGGGTTTCGCTCCGTCGAAACCGTTTCCGGCGGCGACGGAGCGCCGCCCTCCATCTGTAATATTCGCGTTCATTTGCGTCCATTAGCGGTTTGGGTTTCCAAACATGGGGGGAACCGGTACATTCTCCGGCTTCATGATAGATTTTATCCAGGTCAACAAACGGTTTGGCGCGCAGGAAGTGCTGGCGAATGTCTCGTTCCGCATCAACGCCGGCGAGCACGTCGGCGTGGTCGGCCCGAACGGCGCGGGCAAAAGTACGATCTTTAGCCTGATCACCGGCGAGATATCGGCGGACGGCGGCGAAATTTCCCTGCCGAAAAATGTGCGCCTCGGCCATTTGCACCAGCAGCTTCACGCTCATGCTCAGGATGGCTCGCTGCTCGACTACGCCTGTAACGCCATTCCGGAACTCAAAACCATGGTGGAGGAAATCCATCAGATCGAACGCGACCTGCTGACCGTCACTGGCGCGGAGCAGGAGCGGATGCTCCACCGGCTCGGCGACCTGCAGCACGAATTCGAGCATCTCGGCGGCTACGACCTTAAATCGCGCGCCGAAGCCGCGCTGAGCGGACTCGGCTTCAAAGAAAGCGAATTCGGCAATCCGTTCCGCTCATTCAGTGGCGGCTGGCAGATGCGCGCTGAGATGGTGCGCACGCTGATTGCGCGGCCCGATATTCTTCTTCTCGACGAACCGTCCAACTATCTTGACCTGCCCGCCGTCGAATGGCTACAACGCTTCCTGCGCAGTTTCGACGGAACCATGCTGCTGATTTCCCACGACCGCTATCTGCTCGAAACGCTCACCGACCGCACGCTCGAAATTTGCGGCGGTACCGTCACCAAATATTCCGGCGGCTACACCTATTACATCAAAGAGCGCGAACAGCGCCACATGCAGCAGGCCGCCGCTTACCGCAACTATGTGGAGCAGAAAGAGCATCTCGAAAGTTTCATCAGCCGCTTCCGCGCGCAGGCTACCAAAGCCGCGCAGGTGCAGAGCCGCATCAAGATGCTCGAAAAAATCGACGTGGTACGCGCGCCGGTTGCGCCGCCTAATCTTTCCAAACTCCGGATTCCGCCGCCGCCGCACTGCGGCGCGCACATCATGTCGGTCAAAGACCTTAGCTTTTCCTATGACGGACAGCGCTGGATTCTGCGCGACGTGAATCTCGAAATCGGCCACGGACAGAAAATCGCGCTGGTCGGCTATAACGGCATGGGTAAAACCACGCTCCTACGCCTGTTGGCCGGCGCGCTTACGTCGCAGACGGGAACGCGGCAGACAGGGCATAAAGTCGTCCTCGGCTATCAGTCGCAGGATTTCGCCGAAACCATGCCGCCCGACCAGTCGCTACTGACTATCGTTCGCAACGCCAAATCCTCAGGGCCGGAGCGCGATGTGCGCGGACTGCTCGGCTCGTTCGGCTTCAGCGGCGACGCCGTCAATAAACCTTCCAGCGTGCTCAGCGGCGGCGAAAAAATCCGTCTCGCCTTCGCCCGCATCTTCATCAACCCGCCAAACTTTCTGCTGCTCGACGAGCCGACCACCAACCTCGACATCCACGGACGCGAAGCGCTCGAAAAAGCGATCCGTGATTATAAAGGCACCGTCTGCTTCGTCAGCCACGACGTCGCCTTCGTGCGCGGCGCGGCCGACCATATTATTTCCATCGGCTCCAACGGAGTGGTCAGCTATCCCGGCGGCTATGACTACTATTTGGAAAAGTCCGGAGCTGGCAGTTTGAAGTCTGAGGTTAAAAACCCTCAACCTTCTAACCCTAAACCCCAACCTTTCAACCCTAACGTCCAAAGTCTAACGCCTAAGGCCGCGCGCGCGCAGCGCGCGCTTGATCGCGAAGCGCAGAAGGTGCTGCGCAAAATGGAAGCGGACATGGAGAAACTGCACGCCGAACAGCGCGTGATCTGCGATCAGCTTTCCAGCGGCGATGCGACAATCGACTACGCCGCGCTCAACACGCAGCTCTCTGCCGTCACGAAGAAGCTGAATGTTCTCGAAGCGAAGTGGCTCGCAGAGGCCGATCGCCTTGAAACCTGAGGTTTAAACTCTATGGCTGAAATAGGAAAAACAAACCGGTTGCAGGTGCTGCGATCAACGGACTGCGGTCTGATGTTCGCCGGCGGGACGCTGGGCGAAATCCTGATGCCCAAACGCTATGTGTCCAAGGAATGGAGCCCAGGCGATGTCGTCGAGGTTTTCCTGATGATCGATTCCGAAGACCGCCTGACCGCTACCACGCTTAAACCGATTGCGCAGGTTGGAGAGTTTGCCTGTCTACGCGTGGCTTCTATCACACGGATCGGCGCATTCCTTGACTGGGGACTGCCGAAAGATCTGTTCGTGCCGTTCCGGGAACAGAAGGTGGAGATGATTGATCGGCAATCGTACGTTGTGCGTATCTATCTCGACGAAGCCAGCGGACGTATTGCCGCCTCGTCCAAGCTCGACAAATTTCTCGACCGCACGCCGCCGACCTATAAAACCGGCCAACCGGTTCAACTGCTCATCTGCGATAGAACCGATCTGGGATTCAAGGCCATTGTCAACGGACGGCACTGGGGTATTCTTTTCTACAATGATGTTTTCCAACCCTTGGATCGCGGCCAGAAAATTGACGGCTTTATCAAGCAGGTTCGGCCCGACGGTAAGATTGACCTGTGCCTCCATAAGCCCGGTTTCGAAAAGGTCACCGATCTCACCGACGTCATCTTGAATCACATCAAAGCGCAAGGCGGCTTTATGCCCGTCACCGACAAAAGCCCGCCGGAAGAAATCTACCGCCTGTTCGGTGTCAGCAAAAAAACCTACAAACAAGCCATTGGCGCGCTCTACAAAAAACGCCTCATCACCTTTGAAGGCAACGGTACGAAGCTGATTTGAACACAGGCTTTTAGAGCGATTAATGATCGTGGTGCCGCAGAACCCGCCCCGGCGTTCAGCCGCCCCTCCCGTGGAGGGGAATGAAAAGCGGCTGTATGATCCCCTCCTTCGGAGGGGTGCCGGGACGGCGGGGTGGGCTTCCCAATAACGGCAGCTCTTCTGTTAAATGCTCTAATTTCCAGATTGAAAAATCAGGGCGCGGCGAGGAACCGGATGCAGATAGGTTCGGGAACTTCAATTTTACTGCCGGTGAATTCAAGCTGGCCGGTTTCACGGTTGATCCGGAACACAACAACGTTCCCGGTCTTCAGATTGGCGGCGAGCAGATACGTTCCCGTCGGATCAATATTGAAGTTGCGCGGAACTTTTCCGAGGGTCGGTTCGTGGCCGATGGCGGTGAGCGTCCCGTTGCCGGGATCAATGGAAAAGATGGCTAGACTGTCGTGGCCGCGGTTGCCGACATAGAGGAACTGTCCGTCGGGCGTGGTCAGAATTTCAGAGGTGGTGCTTTCTCCGGTAAATCCGGCGGGCAGGGTGGAGATCGTCTGGATTTCTTTGAGTGCTCCTTTATCGGCGTCGTACTGGAAGGCGACTACTTTATTGCTGAGTTCCAGATCTGCGTAGGCGAATTTTCCGGACGGATGGAAAGTGAAGTGGCGCGGGCCTCCGCCCGGTTCGATTTCAATGAACGGCGGATTATTTGGAGTCAGCGTGCCGGCAGTCGCGTCGAAACGGTAGACCATGATTTTATCCATGCCCAGATCGGCTACGATGGCAAAACGTCCGGCCGGATCGCAGTTGATGGAGTGGGTGAAGGCCGCGGTTTGCCGCTTGGGATGAATACTGGAGCCAGTGTGTTTTTGAGTGAAGGATGCCGCAGCGAGCGATCCGTCCGGCTGGATCGGCAGTACCGAGCAGCTGCCGCCGAAATAATTGGCGACCAGCAGGTTCTTTCCTGTCGGATCGATTGACACATGGCAGGCTCCAAGGCCGCCGGATGATCGGGCGTTTATTTTGGCTAGCATTCCATCAGGCTCCGTGATCCGGAACGCGTTGACGGCTCCCGTTTTTACGCCGTCGAATTCTGTGTTCGCGCCGGTGGAGTAGATGTATTTCCCGTCCGGATGAATGGCAATAAAACCGGCGCGCGGAGCATGTCCAACGTGAACGGCTTTGCCCAGCTGGCCGGTCTGCATGTCCAACAGAGCCATATAAATTCCGCCTTGTTCCTGTTCAACCGACGTTCCGAAATAAACCCGGTATGTTTTGGGCCCAAGTGTGGCGGCGGAGCTGATGCATCCGACTGAGAGAACGGTGGAGAGAGCGGCGGCACAAGGGAAAGTTGTTTTCATGCCGCAAACTTACCAAAGAAGATCTCTGTTGACCAGAGAGGTTATTTCATCAAGCAGGATGCGCCTCTCCACCCTCGGAAATAATTCGCGTTTATTAGCGTCTATTCGCGGTTTGTATGTTTTCCCCGTTGCAATCGTAAGACGGTTCCGCATAATCGGCCCACTTATGGACAAAAAACCGTTCAACAAAATTAATACCGGCATCAATCTCGAGGAGTTTATCAACGTGGCTGAACTGCGATACGACGGACGGAAACCGGATCAATTGCGCCCGGTGAAATTCACCCGCGACTTCACCATCAACGCTAAGGCATCGGTGCTGGTCGAAATGGGCAATACCAAAGTGATTTGCGCCGTGAGCGTGGACGAAAACGTGCCCGGCTGGATGCGCCAGCAGAATGTTGAAGGCGGCTGGGTGACTTCTGAATACTCGATGCTTCCGAGCGCCACGCCCGACCGCGCCAAGCGCGAAGCGACCGCCGGCAAGCTTGGCGGACGCACGATGGAAATTCAGCGGCTGATCGGCCGCGCGCTCCGTTCGGTGATTGATCTCAAAAAGCTGGGCCGCCGCCAGCTCTACATTGACTGCGACGTGATTCAGGCCGACGGCGGAACGCGCACCGCTTCCATCACTGGCGCTTATGTTGCACTGCGTATGGCGGTTGACCGTCTGCTTGCAGAAAAACTGATCAAGGAAGACCCGATCAAAGAAGCGATCGCCGCCATCAGCGTTGGCATTTGCAAAGGCGTGCCGTTGCTCGACCTCTGCTATTTCGAAGACTCCGCCGCCGAAGTGGATATGAACGTCGTCATGACCGCCTCCGGCAAGTTTGTCGAAGTTCAGGGCACCGCTGAGGAAGAACCCTTCACCAAAGAGCAGATGGCTCAGATGATGGATCTCGCCGAGAAGGGCATCGCTGAGCTTCTGGAAGCTCAGAAAGCGGATTAGCCTCAAAAGAGCGCAGAGAACGCAAAGACAAGATTTCAATGTGTGGAACGAATTTTTCCAAGTTTCTGAACTCGGATTATCAAATTATCGGACTGACACCGTTTCTGTTTGCTTATCTTTTTGTGCGGGCTTGATTTTACCTTGTTGTAGGTCCGTGAAGAACTGATTCAAACAATTATTCACAGCGGAATAAATTACCCTGCGCCGAGCAAATGGACTCATCGCCTCTTTGTTAAAAACGCTAAAGTATGGGATCCCAATCTGCCTGTATAAGCGTAGCTCTTCTGCGTGATAGGACTTCAGAAACCGCCCCGAAGAATCATAGACGCGCAGATCACACCATCCCTCACTTGGCAACGAATAGTAAGTGAAAATGGTTCCGATCACAAAGGGGGCTTCTAGCCAGAAGTTATGATTAAACTTCGTGTATGGCCCGCCGAGGGTTCCCTCTAAAACGAAGTCGGGGTATTGCGCTTGCAGGTACAGCCCTGCACATTCCAGTTCATTACGAGTAAACATAAAGACATCTTCGCTCTGCTTGTCTCCGAACTGCAAAGAGGATGATGTTCCCGAACCGGAAGCGTTATAGCCGACCATGTTTCCGGTTTTATAGTTGTACGCGGTTCCGCTCGCAGTCGCCGATGAAAAACCAATAGATGATCCGACGACTTCTCGGGTGATCATTCCAAAACCGCTTAACCGAACTGTAACAGAATCTGAAGGGATCTGACTTTTGTTTAAGGGCAAGAGTGGTGTTTCATATAAACGAACACACCCTGTCAGAAAGGGGAACAGTACGACGAAAATCCAACCCCATTTGTTTTTCATAACAGTTCCTTTGTCAGATGGCTTTAAGCCTTCGATTATTTTTTTATTTCCCGTTAACTGAAACGCCTGTGGCACAGAAGGCTTTTAACAGGTTGGCGGGCGGGGCGGCAAGCGCGGCGGGCGGTAAAGATTTTCCGAAACATTGGAAAACAAAGATCCCGACCTTTGACCTTCAGACTTTCGACCTTCGACTACAATGCGGTTAATGCCGCATTGAACGTCTCGCTCGGGCGCATGGCTTTCGCGGCGAGTTCTTCGTCAGGACGGTAGTATCCGCCGATGTCTACAGCCTTCCCTTGAACCGCGCTAAGTTCGCCGACAATCTTCGCTTCATTCTCGGCCAGCGCTTTTGCGAGCGGCGCGAAACGCGCTTTCAAGTCAGCATCCTTGTCCTGCGCGGCGAGCGCTTCGGCCCAGTAGAGCGCAAGGTAGAAATGACTTCCGCGGTTATCGATCTCTCCGCACTTACGCGACGGCGATTTATTTTCCTCAAGGAACTTGGCGATGGCTGTATCGAGTGTGTCGGCGAGAACTTGCGCCTTTTGATTCTTAAAGACAGTGGCGAGGTGTTCGAGCGAAACGCCCAGCGCAAGGAATTCTCCGAGCGAATCCCAGCGGAGGTGGTTTTCTTTCAGGAACTGCTGAACGTGTTTCGGGGCGGAACCGCCGGCGCCGGTTTCGAAAAGTCCGCCGCCGTTCATGAGCGGAACGATGGAGAGCATCTTGGCGCTGGTGCCGAGTTCGAGGATCGGAAAGAGGTCGGTCAGGTAGTCGCGCAGAACATTGCCTGTCACCGAGATGGTGTCTTTACCGGCTTTGGCGCGCGCCAGTGTGAAGCGGGTGGCCGCTTCGGGCGACATGATCTGAATATCCAGACCTTGTGTGTCGTGATCCTTGAGATAGGTTTCGACCTTCTGGATGAGCTGGGCGTCGTGAGCGCGGTTTTTATCGAGCCAGAAGATGGCCGGAGCGCCGGTGGCGCGGGCGCGGGTGACGGCGAGCTTGACCCAGTCGCGGATCGGCGCGTCTTTAGTCTGACAGGCGCGCCAGATATCGCCTTTTTCTACTTTGTGTTCGAAGAGCACAGCGCCGGAAGCATCGGTGATGCGAACGGTTCCAGACATTGGAATTTCGAAGGTCTTGTCGTGCGAGCCGTATTCTTCAGCCTTCTGAGCCATGAGGCCGACGTTCGGCACGGAGCCCATCGTGCGGGGATCGAATGCGCCGTGGGTTTTGCAGAAGGCGACGGTTTCGGCATAGACGCCGGCGTAGCAGCGATCGGGAATAATAAAGTTGGTGTCCTGCTGCTTGCCGTCTTTATTCCACATCTGACCGGAGGCGCGGATGGCCGCCGGCATGGAGGCGTCGACGATCACATCGCTCGGCACATGGAGGTTGGTGATGCCTTTATCGGAATCAACCATCGCGATGGCCGGAGCGGATTCATAAACGGCGGCGATGTCGGTTTCGATTTCCGCTTTTTTGCCGGCGGGCAGGGTTTCGATCTTGGCGAGCAGGTCGCCGAGGCCGTTATTCGCGTCGACGCCGAGCGACTTGAAGGTGTCGGCATGTTTTTCAAAAACCGGTTTGAAGAAGACCTTCACGGCGTGGCCGAAGATGATCGGGTCGGAAACCTTCATCATGGTCGCCTTCATGTGCAGGGAGAAGAGCGTGCCGGCTTTCTTGGTCGCGGCGATCTGTCCGGCCAGAAACTGTTCAAGCGCTTTGGCGCTCATGAAGGTTCCGTCCAGCACTTCGCCCGCCTGAAGCTTCAGGTTGTCCTTGAGAACGATCGCGTTGCCGTCAGCGGCGGTCAGTTCAATCCGGACTGTCGTCGCTTTCTGCGCGGTGACCGACTTTTCATTTCCGAAGAAATCGTTAGCGGGCATGCTGGAGACGACGGATTTAGAATCGGCCGACCAGGCGCCCATGCGGTGCGGGTTATTTTTGGCGTACTGTTTGACGGCGGCGGCGCAGCGGCGGTCGGAGTTTCCTTCGCGGAGCACCGGATTCACCGCGCTGCCTTTGATCTTGTCGTAGCGCGCTTTGATTGATTTTTCCTCGTCGGATGAAGCCTCCGCCGGATAGTCAGGCAGCTTGAAGCCTTTGGCCTGCAGCTCGGCGATAGCGGCATTCATCTGCGGCATGGATGCGGAAACGTTCGGCAGTTTAATGACATTGGCTTCCTGAGTTTTTGTGAGATCGCCCAGTTCGGCGAGCGCATCAGGAACACGCTGTTCTTCGGTCAGAAAATCAGGGAAGCTGGCTAGGATCCGGCCCGCCAGAGAAATATCGCGGGGTTCAACCGCCACACCGGCCGCGCTGGTGAAAGCGGAGATGATCGGGAGCAGTGAATAGGTGGCAAGAGCCGGAGCTTCGTCGGTGATCGTGTAAATAATTTTGGCTTTATCGTTCATAGGGTGTTTTTAGTTAAAATGTTGAAGGGTTTGTAGGAAATCGCTTTTAGAGGAGTGAATCAACCCCAAACTCGACAAACCGCTCCAGCCGCAACGCTATGGCACCGCGGGCAGGTCTGTAAAGACATCACGCCGCCGCGATGGTAATTTGAGGAGTAATGCCGAGGTCTTGCTGAATGGCTTGCAGAATGAGGCCGATATTTTTAACGGTCGGGTTTCCTTTCGGACTCAGCATGCGGAGCAACGATTTTTCGTTTACCCCGGTCTGTTCGGCCAGCTTTTTGAAGCTGATGGCGGCATGCACCAGATCGCGCAACATGGAAAGGGCCTCTTCCTGTTCGCCTTCCAGCAATGCGGTAACGGCTTCCGCATACAGAGCTTTTTCAAACTCCGGGTCGGCTTTGATCCGTTCCAGAACGGTTTGTTTATATTCCCGTGTCAGTGCCATGTTATCCCTTCGCTTTCCGGTATGCTTCCCAGCGCCTCTTTGCCACCTCTATATCGGAGGACTGCTTTCGTTTCGATCCTCCTGCCAGCAGGATGATAAGCCGTTGCCCGTCTCTGCCGTAATAAACCCGGTAGCCCGGCCCGAAGTCTATTTTCAATTCCTGTACGCCACCGCCAACCGGCTTCGAGTTCCCGAAGTTCCCGTTTTCAATCCGGCGGATATAGCGGTCAACCCGCGCCGCCGCCGCCGCATCCAGTTTGTTGAACCATGAGGCGAACGGAGAACTTCCCCGACCGTCGTCAACCTCTCTGATTTCGTATTTCATAAGGTAACACTTATGTTCCCATTGTCAACCGGGTTTATTGCGCCAGTCTGCACCAAGACTTCGGCTCGGCAGGCAGTATAGAGTTTTAAAGAATGGCGAAAAGAAAAAAGTCTAAGTCCGTGGAGCGGTGGAGCCGGGGCAGGGAATGTTTTCTAGATGGACAGCGGCCGCGCTGTCCATGGTCGCCGAGGCCGGCGACCCTCCAACCTCTGCACCTGTTTTTTCCGACCCTTGGAAATTGACCTCACCGGAGGGGTGCCGTAAGCTGTGCCGCTTTTAAATTTCCAATAAAAGGAGAATTTTGATGAAGGTTGCTGTAAAAAACACCGGAACGTGCCGCCAGACGCTGAAAATTGAGGTGCCGGCGGATGCCGTGGCCGCCGAGCGCGCCGAGCTGCTGAACTATTACGCCAAGGGCGTTTCCCTGCCGGGTTTCCGTAAAGGCCACGCGCCTAAAGCGCTGGTGGAAAAGAAGTTCGCCAAGGATATGGCCGCCGACCTGAAGGACCGTGTTGTGCCGAAGTTCTACCATGAAGCGATCGAAAAGGAAAAAGTCAAAGTGGTGGCTGTGGTTGATGTTAGCGAACCGGAAATAGTCGAAGGTAAGCCGCTTAAGTTTGAAGTAACGGTAGACATCCATCCGGAATTCAAGCTTCCGAAATACGAAGGCATTTCCATCAAGGCCGAAAAGACCGACGTTTCCGAAAAACAGGTCGGCGAAACGGTCGAAAGCATTCTCCGTCAACACGCGACCTATGAAGACATTACCGGCCGCGCCGCCAAAGAAAACGACATGGTGCAGGTTTCCTACGAGTCGACCATCGGCGGTCAGCCGCTCGAAGAAAAAGTTCCGAAGGCCCGCGGCCTCGGACACGGCAACGGTTACTGGATTACCTGCGATGAAGAGTCGTTCCTGCCCGGCATGGGCAAGGCGCTCGTCGGCTCAAAGATTGGCGACAAGAAGGATGTCACGGTTAAATTTCACGAAGGCTTTATCGTCAAGGAACTGGCTGGCATGAAGGCCGAGTTCAAAGTCGAAGTCACCGGCATGCGCGAAACGAAACTGCCGGAGCTTAATGCGGAGTTTTTGAAACAGCTGCGCATTGAATCGGAAGCGGAACTGCGTAAAAACATCCGCGAGCATCTCGAAGAGAACGCGAAGAATAAGGAAAAGGGCCGGCAGCAGGATGCAGTCTGCGATTTTCTGCTTGAGAAAACCAAGCTCGATGTGCCGGAAAGCGCCGTGAAGGAACAGACCCGACACGTGATGTATGATATGGCCCGCCAGCGCATGATGAGCGGCATGACCCAGGAGCAGATCAAGGCGCAGACCGAAGATATGATGAAAGAGGCGCAGGTGAAGGGCGAGGAGCAGGTGAAGCTGCGCTACATCATTATGGCCATCGCCGCCGAGGAAAAGATTGTGGCCGCCGATCAGGAAGTTTCCGACGAAGTGGTTCGCATGGCCGTTCAGCAGCGTCAGGATGCCGCAGAGTATCGCAAAAAACTGGAGAAGGAAGGGCACCTGGAATCGGTCGGTGACCAGATTCGCTTCGGGAAAACCGTTGAATTCCTGCTCGAAAAAGCCAAAATCAAATAGGTATTGGATATTTGCTAGTTGTGGAAAGCGGATTGCATGGTTTCCCCAATAACGAATAACCGATAACAAATAACGGGGCCGTTGGCCCCTGAACGAAAGGGCGAAAATGCTTATTCCAATGGTAATAGAACAGACGGGCCGCGGCGAACGCGCGTATGACATTTATTCACGTCTGCTGAAAGAGCGGATCATTTTCCTTGGCACCGAAATCAACGATGACGTGAGCAATCTCGTCATCGCGCAGCTGCTGTTTCTGCAGAGCGAAGACGCCGAGAAGGATATCAGCATCTACATCAACTCACCCGGCGGTGTGGTCACCTCCGGTATGGCGATTTACGACACGATGCAGTTCCTGAAATGCCCGATCACCACCTATTGCGTCGGTCAGGCCGCCAGCATGGGCGCGGTCCTGCTGGCTGCGGGCACCAAGGGCAAACGCTTTGCACTGCCGAATGCGCGCATCATGATCCACCAG
This sequence comes from Kiritimatiellales bacterium, assembly GCA_037144035.1. Classification (GTDB taxonomy): domain Bacteria; phylum Verrucomicrobiota; class Kiritimatiellia; order Kiritimatiellales; family Tichowtungiaceae; genus Tichowtungia. Next base: position 7,015 of record JBAWXO010000001.1, on the reverse strand, counting down.
CCGCTCGGCGGCTCGCAGGGGCAGGCCACGGATATTGAAATTCAGACCAAAGAAATTCTCCGCATGAAGAAGCGGCTCAACGAAATTCTGGCCGATCATACCGGTAAGCCGATCAAGACGATCGAAAAAGACACCGACCGTGACTTTTTCATGTCCGCCGAAGAAGCCGTCAAATATGGCCTCGTCGACGAAGTGGTTGTCAAAAAGCAGTAAGACTGCTTTTTGACAGTTATCAGTTTGGAGTTTGCGGTTCCCGGTTGGTGAACTTAGAACTCCAGACCTCAAACCCCAAACTGCGAAACTTATGAGTAACAAACCGCCCCGTAATAAGCCCGTCTGCTCCTTTTGCGGCAAAACCGAAAAAGACACCCGCAACCTGATTGCCGGGCCGGACGGCATTTGCATCTGCGACGAATGCGTCCAGCTTTGCGATGCCATGATTGCTCAGCAGGGCCAGCGCGGCAAAGGTACCGATGCCGTCAAAGTGCCGAAGCCGCACGAAATCAAAAAGCATCTCGACGAATACGTTATCGGACAGGAACACGCCAAGAAGGTTCTCTCCGTCGCGGTTCACAATCATTACAAACGGATGACCGACACCACGTCCAAAGACGACGGCGTCGAACTCGAAAAAAGCAACGTCCTGCTTGTCGGCCCGACCGGCAGCGGCAAAACCCTGCTGGCCAAAACGCTGGCGCGCATTCTCGACGTGCCGTACGCCATCACCGACGCCACCACCGTCACCGAAGCCGGCTACGTCGGCGAAGACGTCGAAAGCATTCTGCTGGCTCTGCTGCAGAACGCCAACTACGACGTCAAACGCGCCGAGCGCGGTATCGTCTACATCGACGAGATCGACAAAATTTCCAGGAAAACCGACAACGTCTCCATCACGCGCGACGTTTCCGGCGAAGGCGTTCAGCAGGCTCTGCTGAAAATTATCGAAGGCACCATCGCCAGCATCCCGCCCAAAGGCGGACGCAAGCATCCGCAGGAGGAATACATCAAGCTCAACACGAGCAACATCCTCTTCATCTGCGGCGGTGCGTTCGTCGGCCTCGACGATATCATCAGCCGCCGCACCGACAAAAAGGTGCTTGGCTTCGGTGCTGCCGACAAAGTTTCCAATGATTGGAAACCGGAGACCATGAACGTCGAGCCGGAAGACCTGCTCAAGTATGGACTCATTCCCGAATTTATCGGCCGCCTCCCGCTGGTTGTTCAACTTCAGGAACTGTCCGAAGACGATCTCGTCCACATTCTCACCCAGCCGAAAAACTCGATGGTCAAGCAGTACAAAAAACTGCTCGCCATGGATTCCGTAAAGCTGGAGTTTGATGACGACGCGTTACGTTCGCTGGCGAAGATGGCGCTCAAACGCAAAACCGGCGCCCGCGGACTGCGCGCCATTCTTGAACACCTCATGCTCGACGTCATGTACGAAGTGCCGCAGCGCAGTGACATCACCAACTGCCGCATCACCAAAGATGTCGTCGAAGGCCGCGCCCATCCGATTGAACTCGGCGACCTGAAGAAGAAGTCAGCTTAGTGTGGAAGCGGCATCCTGCCGCTTTAGCATTCGACTCAATGGCCTGCTTTGCTATACTCGGAGCATGAAAACCGGCGGGCATCCATATCCTGAATTGGATAAAAGAGTTCTTTCTGTTGGCTGGGTAAACGAGCCCGACGAACCGGCTTACTGGCACGCCAGAACGTTCGAAGAACGCTGGCAGGCGATTGAAATTAACCGCAGTGTGGTTTACGGCTATGGAGAAAATCCCCCGCGATTTCAAAGAGTTCTTGAGATTGCTTAACGCCGAAGGCGTTGAATATCTCTTGATCGGCGGATATGCCGTCGGACACTACGGTTTCCCCCGCGCAACCGCTGATATGGACGTTTGGATTGCCATCCATCCCGACACCGCAAAACGGATGGTTTCAGCGCTTCTTAAATTCGGATTCCGCCCGGATCAGATCAATGAAGAGACGTTTCTTGAAAAAGGGCGCATTATCCGGATGGGTGTTCCTCCGATGCGCATTGAGGTCCTCAACGACATTTCCGGTGTGAAGTTTGCTGAATGTTATGCGCGGCGCAACATGATTGAAATTGGCGGGACTCCGGTTTCGCTGATCAGCCTCGATGACCTGAAGCGTAATAAAAGGGCGGCTGGTCGCTACAAAGATTTAGAGGATTTGGAAAACCTCAAGTAGTCCCTGCCGCATCACCAAAGATGTCGTCGAAGGGCTTGCCCATCCAATCGAACTCGGCGATCTGAAAAAGAAGTCCGCGTAAACGGTCTGGAGTGCGGATGCAAGCCGTAGGCGCGAGGCCGCTCTGTTTTGAAAAGCGGTGTCGCGTAAACTTGCCACCGCACTCCAAAAAGTCTCAAACCTTCAAAAACTATTTCAGCCGTTCGTGAATCCATGCCGGATTCCGTCGGCAGTCGAGAACTGCATACACCTGAACGGTTCCGTCGGCCATTTTGTAGTACACGGCGAATGGGAATCGTTTGGAAAGCAGCCGGTACTGTTTAAATACAACCGGATGAACTCCGGCGAAAAATTCGAGCGACTCAATATCCGAAAAGAGGGTGTCGAGAAAGTAGCCGCCTAATCCGGCCTGCTGCATTTCATAGAAGTGGAACCCGTCGATCAGGTCCTGTTCCGCTTGCGGCAGGATTTTGATCTTCACGACGTCCGATCCTGTATCCGTTTTTTTGCCTCGCTCCAGTCTGAAAAACTGGAGGGATTGTATGCCGCCTGTTCCTCGCGAACCCGGAGTACTTCAAGGTGCCATTCGGGAGACTGCATCGGCTCCGCCTGATGGCAGAGGTTGTCCCAGAGCTGCTCCATGGCGAGGAGTTTTTCTGCGGCGCTCATTTTATCAATGGCTAGTGTTGTCATGCCGAAGTTTGTACCAAATCGGGGCGGCGAAGGCAAATGTTCCAAACTCTGGAAGAATTCTTTCCCGTGTTTGAAAACGTAGACGCGACGCCCTCGTCGCGTTTTTAAAGTTTGAGGGTGAGCGTTAGCCGCAAGCTTAGCCCAGCAGTTCGAGCTTATTTTCCGGGTGTTGCGAACAACGATACTCCGAAAATGATGTTTATGCCTGGAATCAACATAAGCCATGCGAGTTTTTGATTCCAGCCGACATCACGAATTCTGGGGAGCAGAGAAAACCAAAACCCAAAAACCAAGAGTGATACGAAAATAAGAAAAGAGACGAAGGACACAGCGGCATTATCTGATTTTTCCATGATCAATTCAAATGGTGTCATAATCAGTCCTAGACCGATATTTCGCAGAAAATACTCAACGCGTCCGATGCGTGATGGACACAAGAAACTGTTGGATTCGAATTTTTTGTAATAAAGAACGTCCCCCATTTTTGCTCCCTAGTCATGTATTACGGCTACTCTGACTCCAGCCCTCTGCTACAAATCATCGGAGCTGATGCCGAGGATTTCGAGGACGCGGGTGAGGTCTTCGTTGTTGTAGTAGTCGATCTGGATGGCGCCTTTAATCTTTTTTCCGTTGGAGAGCGTTTTGGTCGAGGTGATGTGTACCGCCGTGCCAAAGTGCTGGTGCAGTTTTTCGGAAAGGTGGCGGACGTAATCAATCGGCAGGTCGCTCTTTTCGGCGCGCGGCTTTTTGGTCGGCTTTTTGAGCCGTTCGACGATTTTTTCCAATGCCCGGACGGAGAGGCTTTCGCGGACGACCCGCTGAGCGAGCAGTTCTTTTTCCGCATCAATTTCCACACCGAGGAGCACTTTGCCGTGTCCGGCGGAAAGCTGTTCGCCTTCGAGCATCTTTTTGATGCTGGCGGGCAGATCAAGCAGGCGGAGCGTGTTAGCGACGCTGGTGCGGGCCTTGCCGACCCGCTTAGCAATCTCGTCCTGTTTGAGGCCGAACTTGACGGCCAGTTCGCGGTAGCCTTCGGCTTCTTCCATCAGGTTGAGGTCGGCGCGCTGTAAATTTTCGATCAGCGCGATTTCGAGCGCTTCCTGATCGCCGATGTCGAGCAGGATGACCGGCACTTCCGGCAGGTTGGCGGCCTTGGCGGCGCGCAGGCGGCGCTCACCGGCGATCAGTTCAAAATGTTTTTCTTTCTGCCGGACGAGCAGGGGCTGAAGGATGCCGTGCTCCTTGATCGAGGCGATCAGTTCATTGAGCGCTTCGTCGCGGAAGATGCGGCGCGGCTGCATCGGGTTGACCTTGATCCGGCCGACGGCGATCTTCGTGATGCCGGTACTGTCCGGAGCCGGGGCGTCCATCACAGGTGCCAGCACCTTTTTTTCCTGAATGAGAGCGTCAAGCCCGCGACCTAAACCGATTTTTCTAGCCATAATTTACCTCGTTGTAAGTGCCCACGAATAACACGAATGAGCACGGATAGGAAAGTTTTTGTTCAGAACAGCTCCCTTTGGCCTGGTTTTGGTTTCGGAGCGGGTTTACCGCCGAGCAGTTTAAGGAAGGCAGCTTCGTCGAGAACCTTCACGCCGAGTTCTTCGGCTTTTGTAAGCTTGGAACCCGCTTTTTCGCCCGCGACGACATACGACGTGTTTTTAGAAACGCTGGAGCTGACGGAGCCGCCGCGGGCGCGGATCTGTTCGCCAGCCTCTTCGCGGCTCATGCTTTCCATCGTGCCGGTCAGAACAAAGGTTAGGCCCGCAAACTCATCGCTGGCGGCCTGAACGGTTTGTTCAAAATTAACGCCCGCCGCCTGCAACCGTTCGATCAGCTTCCGGTTTTCCGAGGTCTGGAAAAAGTCGCAGATGCTTTTTCCGACGACCGGGCCGATATCGCGGATTTCTTCCAAGGTTTGGACGTCCGTAGCCATCAGTTTTCCAATGTTTGGAAAATTCTGCGCCAGCACCCGCGCGGAACCGCTGCCGACGTGGCGGATACCGAGCGCGAAAAGAATCCGGTCGAACGGGCGCGCCTTGCTGGCTTCAATGCCGTCGATCAGGTTTTGAGCCTTCTTCTCCTTGAATCCTTCGAGGCCGAGAAGCTGTTGTTTTTTCAGGGCGTAGAGATCGGCGGGACTTTTAACCAGTCCGGCGTCGACCAGTAACTCAACGATGGATTCGCCGAGGCCTTCGATATCCATGCCGTTGCGCGAAGCAAAATGAGTCAGCCAGCGTTTGAGCATAGCAGGGTGGTGCAGATCATCGATGCGCCAGGCAACTTCGCCTTCGTTTTTGATCGGGTTGATGCCAAGCGCTTTGCAGGCGGCCTGCATGTCGAACGGTTTTTCTTTGCCGGTGCGCTTTTCGGTAACGACGCGCACGACCGCCGGAATAATTTCGCCGGCCTTTTCAACGATCACACGGTCGCCGACGCGGATATCTTTGCGTTTGATTTCGTCTTCGTTATGAAGCGTGGCGCGCTTCACAACGGTTCCGGCGAGCTGCACCGGCTCAAGTTCAGCGACTGGGGTCAGCACGCCGGTACGGCCGATCTGAATGGTGATTTCCTTTAAGAGCGTTTCGGCCTGCTCCGGTTCGTATTTGTAAGCGACAGCCCAGCGCGGGCTCTTGGCGGTCGAGCCGAGCGTTTCGTAAAGATCGCGCTGATTGACTTTGATGACGCCGCCGTCCATCTCGAACGGGAAGTCGTGGCGCATATTCTGAAGGACATCAAGTTTTTCAAGGACTTCCGAAATTTCCGGGCAGGGCCAGTGTTTCGGTGTGATCCGTAATCCGTAATGCGCGAGTGCTTTGAGCATTTCCTGATGAGTCGCGAAATCCGCGGAACATTCGCCGAGACCGTAGAAGAGAGCGTCGAGCGGACGCTGGGCGACAATGCGCGGGTCGAGCTGTTTGAGCGATCCGGCGCAGGCGTTGCGCGGATTGGCGAACGGTTCGAGTCCGGCCTCCTGCCGTTCCTCGTTGAGCGCGGCGAACCCTTTGCGTGTCATATAAATCTCGCCACGCACTTCCAGAATTGCCGGTGGAGCGGCAGGGAGACGCAGGGGAATGGAGCGGATGGTGCGGATATTGGCGGTGACGTCATCGCCGGTTGTGCCGTCGCCGCGCGTGACGGCGCGAACGAGCAGGCCGTCTTCGTAGCGGAGTGAAATGGCGACGCCGTCGATCTTCGGCTCAAGGACGTAGGAATAAGGAGTTTCCTTGAGCAGTTTTCTGACGCGGCCGTCGAACTCGACCAGTTCCTCTTTGTTATAGGTGTTGGCGAGGCTGATCATCGGCACAGTATGTCGGACATTCTCAAAGCCTTTGAGCGGTTCGCCGCCGACGCGGCGGGTCGGGCTGTCGGGTGTCGCCAGTTCGGGAAACTGCTTTTCGAGGGCTTCGAGGCGATGGAGCAGGGCGTCATATTCACGGTCGGAAATCTCCGGGGCGGCCTCGACGTAGTAGAGCCGGTTGTGCCGTTCGATTTCAGCACGCAGTTTTTCAATTTCTTTCCGTGCTTCAGTGCTGTTTAATGCGGCGCTCATTGGGCAGAAATTAGCATGCCCCTTCATGCTATGAAAACGGTTATTCTGCGATTCTTTTAAAATACTTAGCACTGTTTTTTTAATTGGACATCCAAGAGGTCTTTATGGAGCATGAGTTTTTTAGTTTCCAGCAAGAAAGGCAGAATGAAAATCAGGGTTAAAAAGTTTCTGGCGGTTCCGATATTTGCCGCAATTTTCGCGGTTTCAGGGTGGACGGCAGAAGCGCCGGTGTTCGGTTTCGACACGGGCGATAAGGTTGTTTTTATTGGCGATTCGATTACCCATGGCGGTTCGTATCACGCCGACATTTTTCTTTTCTATGCCACCCGATTTCCCAGCAAAGCCTTTATATATTATAACTGCGGCATCTCCGGTGATACAGCATCGGGAGCCGTTGCCCGGTTTGACCGGGATATCGCGGTTCATCATCCAAATGTCGCAACGATCATGCTGGGAATGAACGATGTCGGGCGGGGGAATTACGGCGCTCAAAAAACGTCTCCAGGTGATATTTCTGCTCGCGATCACTCGTTCGACGTATACCGGGAGTCGATGGAC